>NZ_URNN01000121.1 GCF_900549175.1 uncultured Prevotella sp.
TCTGCTTTATCTCGCCGTTTTCGTCGGCCGGAATGAGTTCGGGACTTATGGGAGTGTCGATGATGTCGAGCAGTGTGTCCTTCGACAGGGCGTCGACACCGTTGTGCGCCACATAGCTCACCATATAGCGTATCAGCGTCTTGGGCACACCGGCGTTGACGCCGTACATCGACATGTGGTCGCCGTTGTAGGTGGCCCAGCCGAGGGCAAGCTCGCTGAGATCGCCCGTGCCTATGACGAGCGCACCCGTCTTGTTGGCCACATCCATGAGTATCTGTGTGCGCTCGCGCGCCTGACTGTTCTCGTAGGTCACGTCGTGCACGGCGGCATCGTGGCCTATATCCTCGAAATGCTGCATCACGCTCTTCGTTATGTCAATCTCCTGCATGGTCACGCCCAGCGACTTCATCAGTGCGGTGGCGTTGTCGTGGGTGCGGCTTGTGGTGCCGAAACCGGGCATGGTGATGCCTATGATGCCGCTGCGGCATAGCCCCAGACGGTCGAAGGCACGCACACACACCAGCAGGGCCAGAGTGGAGTCGAGACCTCCGCTGATGCCGATGACGGCCTTCGTGCAGCCGGTGTGGGTAAGGCGCTTCATGAGGCCGGCCGTCTGTATGTTGAGTATCTCCTCGCAGGTGTCGGCCATATTGTCGTCCGACGGTATGAACGGCCACGGATTGACACTGCGCAAGAGGGTGAAATCTCTGATGTCGACGGGCTTGGCGCCTATCATTTCGGCCGAGTAATGCCTTTGGGCATTGATGAAGGTGGTGTTGGTGCGGCGTTCGGCACGCAGCAGCTCCACGTCAATCTGGCTGACGAGCATCTGGGGCTTCATGGAGAAGCGCGTGCCCTCGCACAGGAGCCGCCCGTTCTCGAATATCATGGCATTGCCGCCGTACACCACATCCTGCGTGCTCTCGCCGTAGCCGCAGCCGGAGTATACGTAGCCGCCGATGGTGCGGGCGCTCTGCTGCGAGAGCAGCGACCTGAGATAGGCGTGCTTGCCGGCCACCTCGTCGCTTGCAGAGAGATTGAAGATGATGTCGGCACCGGCCAGGGCGAGGCCGTTGCTCGGCGGAACGGGGGCCCACACGTCTTCGCATATCTCGACGCCGAAGCGCACGCCGCCCATCGTCACGAACACCTTCGGGCGCGAGCTGACGGTGACGGGGCTGCCGGCAAGGAAAATCTCCGTGTCGGAGAGGTCCTGGGCCGAGGCGAACCAGCGCTTCTCGTAGAACTCGTTGTAGTTGGGAAGGTATGTCTTGGGCACGATGCCGAGCACGATGCCGTGCTGCAGCACGACGGCACAGTTGAGCAGCAGGTCGCCGGCAGCGACGGGCATGCCCACAATGACGATGATGTCGAGCATGCGCGTGAAGTCGAGAAGGCGCACGAGAGCGTCTTCGGCCTTGTCGAGCAGGAGCTGTTCGCGGAAGAGATCCTGGCATGAATATCCGGTCAGTCCCAGTTCGGGGAAACAGATTATCTCCACTCCCCGCCCTTCGGCCTGTGCAATGAGATTTTCCATCTCGAGCACGTTGTAGTCGGTGTCGGCAACCTTCACTCCCGGAACCGCGGCTGCCACCGTTACATATCCATATTTCATATTTGTTATTTATTATTTTTTACTTATTATTTATTAGGTATTAGGAGTTAAGGAGTTAAAGGGAGTTAAGGAGTTAAGCCAAATGCCCATGCAATGTTTCACGCTCATAAAGCTATTTTAGGAGTTAAGGAGTTAAAGGGAGTTAAGGAGTTAAGCCAAATGCCCATGCAGTGTTTCACGCTCATAAAGCTATTGGCTTAACTCCTTAACTCCCTTTAACTCCTTAACTCCTAAAAAACTCCATAACTCCATAACTCCTGACTTATTATTTAATTGTCACCTGGGTGGCCCCATATCCGTATTCGCGGAAAGAGGCATCCTGATATGGGTAGTTCTTGTAGCGGTAACGCAGCTCGCTGACGATGGCGTGGCGCAGCACGCCCTCTCCCTTGCCGTGAATGAAAACTATCTTGCGGCCCTTCTGCTTGGCGTATTCCTTAAGAGTGTTGCGGAACGTATCCATCTGATAGCTGAGTATGTCGGCGGGAGACATGCCGGAGACGGTGTCGAGCAGCTCGCCGGCATGCAGGTCGACCACCACGGGCGCGTTCTTGTCGTCGGCATCGGCCGGCTTCCTGACCTGCGGACCGGCCGCGCTGTCGGCCTTATACTTGCCCATTAGCTCCTCCTTCAGCTTGTCGGGGTCGACCACGAGCGGACGGGCCGCCTTGTCGTTCTCGACGAGTGTGTACACGAGCGCGGGCTGCTCGAAGAAGTCGCTCTCACGGAAGGTGTGCAGCTTGTAGAACTTTACGGTGTCGAGGCGCAGCTGCACATCGACGGCGGGTTTGAGGATGAAGCTCTTGTCACGCTTGTAGGCCACTATCTGCACGCCTATGCGCTCCATGGCGTTCAGCTCGTCGCGGCCGAACTCCTCTACAAAGAGCTTGGTGTTGGGCTCCGCCTCGTATGTGGCGCGGAGATGCCAGTTGGCCCCTTCGGCCGTCATGTAGGTGAACCGCATGTAATAGTTGCTGTCGTTTACGAAATAAGTCTCGAAACGTGTCGACGTGATTTCCCTTACGTCGACGGGCACAAACGCGAGATATGCGCCCAGCCTGTCGCCTCCCTTGCGCTCTTCGGCCACGGGGCGGAAGGTGACGGGGCGGTCGGCGGGGTCGTAGTCCTCGTCGTCATCGGGCACCGTCTTGGCCGCATGCCCGGTCTTGTTCTCAACAATGCGTGACGTGCTGTAATCTTCGTCACCCACAACCACCACGTCCGTGATGTGTGTGGGTATCTGGAATCCGTCGGCATCTTCCACCAGAACGATGTCCTTGCCCTGGAATCCGGCTACGGTACCGCCACCGACATCGCTCAAGAAACGTACTTTATCTCCTATCTTCATATATTTTTTCTGTTTTCAATATTCAAAACTTCAACTTTCTGTCTCCTAACTTTCAGTCTCCTGTCTCCCGCCTTTCATTCTTCATCTTCCGGCCTTTCTCCATTCACGTTCCTGACAGTTTCGTCAGGGTATCAGCAGCGAACTGTCGCCATAGCTCAGGAAGCGGAAGTCGTGGGCAAGGGCGTAATCGTAGATTTTACGCCAGTCGCCGTTCACAAACGCGCTCACGAGCAGCAGCAGGGTGCTCTGCGGCTGATGGAAATTGGTGACGAGCATCTTCACTATCTTGTAGTCGTATCCGGGTGCAATGATTATCTGCGTGCTCGAATGGAGTGCACCGAGACCGTGGCGGTCGAGATAGGCGAGCAGCGTCTTTATCGATTCGAGGGGCGTGAGCGATGCCTCGGTCACGTAGGGTTCCCACTGGTCGATGTGCAGCTGTGCCTCGGTGAGGTCGGGGTTGCGGTGCAGGCGCAGGCCCATGTAGTAAAGGCTCTCGAGGGTGCGCACGCTCGTTGTGCCCACGGCTATGGCCGAGGCACCGTGGCGGATGAGCTTCTCGAGCGTCTCGCGGCGCACGCAGATGTACTCGGTGTGCATCTCGTGACCCTCTATCTCCTCGCTCTTTACGGGCTTGAAGGTGCCGGCGCCCACGTGCAGCGTGATCTCCTCGCGGTCGATGCCGGCAGCGTCGAGCGCCGAAAGCACGCCGGCGGTAAAGTGAAGCCCGGCGGTGGGTGCGGCCACACTGCCCTTTATCTTCGAGTAGACAGTCTGGTAGGTGCTCTTGTCGCTCTCCTGCGTCTCGCGGTTGAGGTACGGCGGGATGGGCAATTCGCCCACGGCATCGAGAATGTCGGCAAAGGTGACGCCGCTGTCGTTCCAGCTGAAGGCCACCCGGTGGCAGGTCTTCTCCTCGCCCGCATATTCGGCACAGAGGGTGATGCGGCGGCCGCAGACACTGACCTCGCGGCTGAGGGCGCCGTCTTTCCACTTCTTCAGGTTGCCCACGAGGCAGAACCACGTGCACCGCTCGCGGCACTGGAACATCTGCTCGTAGTCGGCCGGCGACACGGGTTCGAGCAGGAATGTCTCGATGAGTGCCCCGGTGGGCTTGCGGAAGTGCATGCGCGCCTGTATCACGCGGGTGTTGTTGAAAACCATCAGAGCCCCTGAAGGCAGATGGCGGGTGATGTTGTAGAACACGTCTTCGGTCACACTGCCGTGGTTGTAGACGAGCAGTTTCGAATGGTCGCGGTCGGCCATGGGAAACTTGGCTATGCGGCCGTCAGGCAGACCGTAGTTGTAATCGCTTATATGTATATGTTTGGAGTTCATGTCTTTTTTGCTTTATCACACCATGACGGGCTTGATCACACCACGACGGGCATAATCACACCAATACGAGGCACGCCCGGATGATGGTGTATATGAATGTAAGGAACAATACGCCGATGACCACATCCACATCCATGAGCTGATAGCCCGTGGGAGTGTACTGTGACGAGATGAAGTTCATGCGTGCAGGCATGCGGCCGCTGACCCTGTAATAGAGGTAATAGACGGATGTGCCCGACAGGCCGCCCCAAAGCAGGCCGCAGAGAATGTCGCCGGGGAAGTGGACACCGAGGTACATGCGTGTCCAGCAGTTGACCAGCGACCACAGCACGAGCAGGAACGACAGCATGCCGCTGCGCACAAGAAGGCTGAAGAACACGGCTATGCTGAACGTGTTGGCGGCATGGGCGGAGAAAAAGCCGTAGCTGCCGCCACGGTATCCGTTGACCACATCCACCGCCATGCCTATCTGCAGGTCGTGGGTGGGGCGCAGACGGGCCACCCCGGGCTTGACAATGGTGTCGTCAACTGTTCCGGCCAGCACGACACACAGCGCGGCACAGCCCACGATGAGCAGTATCTGACGCATGTTCTCGTTGTTGCGCAGCACAAGGAAGAACAGCGCCAGATAAAGCGGTATCCATGTGGCGGCCGTGGTAAGGGCCACGGCAAGCCCGTCGACGAAGAGCGAGTCGCTGCCGTTGATGGCCAGAAGCAACTGCTTGTCAAACTGTATCAAAGTCTCCCAATCCATCCTTCACTCCTTAAATTATCTCTATCTGTGACGTCTCTATCCAGCCTTCCTTGCCGTCGGCGATGCGTATCTCCTTCCAGTCGTGCATCGACCCGTCGGTAATTTCGACCCTGGTACCCTCGTGAAGTATGAAGAGGTCGGTGCCGTTCTTGGCGGGAGTGCTCTTGATGGCAGCCGACGACGACACGACGATGGCGCCGGTGCGGTGTCTGAGAACGCTCTTCTGCTGCGACGCGAAGACGTTGGACAGTATGAACACGACGATGAAGGCCAGTCCGCAGAAGAATCCCAGCTTGCGCAACACCATGCGGCCGGCAAAGAGGTAGAGCAGCGACAGCACTATGGCAAGGCCGAGCGAGACGAGTGCCGTGCGGGCCCAGCCATCGACACTCATCATGTTGACCACCGAGCGGTACCACGTGACGAAGAACATCTCCGACTCGGGCGTTATCTTGTCTATCGTCTTTCCGCGTGCCATCTGCAGGTTAAAGCGTATGTCCCTGTCGCCTGGTGACAGAAGCAGGGCGCGCTCGTAGTTGAGTACGGCACGCGTGATGTTGTCGGTGCGGTAGTAGGCGTTGCCGAGATTGTAGTAAATGTCGGCGCTGCCGCCCTTTTCAAGCAACTCCTCATAGTCCTTGATGGCCTGGGGGTAGTTCTGCCTGGCGTAGGCACTGTCTGCATTTTCCTTCGTCACGGCATGTGACGGGGTGGCCGCGGCCAGTGCCATAACCGTGAACAGCAGCAGCACAGCCGGTGCCGCCGCCCGTTTTCCGCTCTTCTTCATAACGTCTTCAATGCTCATTATGGCAGTCATGGCTGCCTCAAAAGTCTTGCCCATGTTTCCTTTTGCGTCGCCCGGGGCATAGCGTTCGAACTCACATTCGTCGATGGCCTGCACGTAGGTGTCGATGATATCGCCGGCCACGCCGTGCTCCGTGAGGCACTGGCTGATGTTCTCGCGCGAGATCTGCGCCACGGGCATGTTCATCTTGTCGCCCACATAGCCCCACAACGTGCGGAGAACCTCGTCGTAGAACTCGCCCTGATTGCCGGCATCCATCATCTTCTTTGCCTTCTTCAGACGTCTGGTGGCCACCTTGTTGGCCTTCTTTCCGCGCTGGCGCACGATGTTGGCGTTGTCGATGGCACGACGGCGGAAGACGATGAAGAGCGAGATGAAGACAAGCAGCAGCACTGCAAGCGACACCCAATAGGCGGTGGAACCGAAGAAAAAGTCATCCACCGACTTCACGTCGGCATCGCCGGTCTTGATGTAGCGTATGTCGGTGTTCAGCTGTTTCAGCTCTTCCTGGCCGGCATAGCTGCCTCCGCCCTGACCTCCGCCCGAGCCTTTGGCCACATCGAGGGTGAAGGCCTGTGTGCGTGCGGTCTTGTAGCTGTTCGACTTCGTGTCGTAATATACGAACTCGACGGCGGGAATTTCGTATTTGCCCGGATGGCGGGGTATGGCGAGGAAGTCGTAAATCATGCTTCCCTCCACTCCATTGACCGTCAGTTTGGTCTTGTCGGTTATCTTGGCGTCGTACTTGTCGAAGTCTTTCGGAAAGCCTACTACGGGTTCCTTTATCAGTTTGAGGTTGCCCGTGCCGCTCACGATGACGCGCAGCGTGACGGGTTCGTTGGCCTTCACCTCCTGCTTGTCAAGCTGCGAGGTGATGTTGAACTGCCCCACTCCGCCCGAGAAGCCGGCCGGACGCGACGGGAGCGGGTCGACAGTGATGGTCAGTGCGGGAGCCTTTATGGTATGCTTAACCTCCACATATCCCGAACCGCCGTTGAAGAAGGCCTCAAACGGGTCGACATTGCGGTTCTGCTGCACCACCACGCCGTTGAACGTAAGGGCGGGTATCTCTATCTTTCCCGTCTTCTGCGGGAACATGACATACTGGCGTATCGTGACGGTGCGGTAGGGCCTGCCGTTGATTGTCTCCACCTTGAAGCTCTTCTGCTGCGGCAGCTCAATCTCCTGGGTGTACACTCCGTTCAGGTCGGGCATCTTGCCGTCTATCTGTGTCAGGTCGACAAGGGTGCAGACCTTGTATGTGAGCAGGATGGGCTCCTGCTCGTGCACATGCTGCTTGCTGGCCGTGACCTTGATGAAAAGGTCGCTGCCGGATATGCGCGAACCCGCCTCGCGCATCTGTCCGCGCCCGCCGCCTCGCTGCTGCTGGCTGCCTCCGCCCTGTGCCGCTGCCGACACGCGCACGCGCAACGGGTTGGACGTGATGTCCTTGCCGCCAACGGATATGCGGGCCGCGGGAATGTTGAACTTTCCCTCCTTGTTGGCACACAATATATACGTATAGGTTATGGATGACGTCGAGCTGGTATGGCCGTTTATCATCTGAAAACTCTGCTGGCGCGAGGTGCTCGGCCCCATAAGCACTTCGAAGGCTTCGGGTATATTTCCCACGCGGAAGTTGCTTACATTCTGCGAATTTACAGTATACGTCAGACGGAACTGTTCGCCCACCGTCACCTCGCCCGGTGCCTCGGCTATAAAGTTCTGTGCCACCGCGGCGAGCGTGACGGCACACAATATCAATAGTGCATATATTCTCTTCATATCACCAGTTTTTCTGTAACTTACGTGAGCCGGGCTGCTGCTTGGCCTTGTTCATGCGCTGCTGGGTGTTCTTCTCCTGCTGCATGGCGGCATTGAGCAGCTGTTCGGCGTTCTCCCTGCTCATCTTGTCTTTCTTTTCCTCCTGCCGGTTCTGCTTGTCGTTCTTCTGCTTCTCGTCGTTCTTCTTGTCCTGCTGCTGCTTGTCCTTCTGCTTGTTCTTGTCGTCCTTGTTGTCCTTGTCCTGCTTATCCTTGTTGCTCTTGTCGTTCTGGTTCTGCTTGTTTTGGCGCTTGCACAGGGCAAGGTTGTAGCGGGTCTCGTTGTCGTTGGGGTTCAGGCGCAGGGCTTCCTTGTACTGTTCGATGGCATCGCCGTACATCTTGTGCTTCTGGCATATCCATCCCATGTTGTGGTACGACCGTGCCTTGCGCATGGGGTTGGTCTCCAGGCGTGCCGCCTTCTGAAACTGCTCGACAGCGGCAGAGTCCTTGCCCTGGGCCATAAGGGCGTTGCCAAGATTATAGACGGCCTGCGGATTGCGCGGATTGCGCTCCACGGCCTTTCTGTACGCCACCTCCGAGCCTTCAAAGTCGCCGCCACGATACTGCTTGTTGCCACTGCGCACATACTGGCGGTCGGTCTGGGCGGTTGCCGACAGGGCCGATACGGCCATGAGCAGGAGCACCGCCGTCTTCCTTGATCCGAAGATACTGATGCCCCTGAACAGCGGGTTCTTGCGCTCGAGCAGGCACACCTCCGCGATGAGAAGCAGGAGTACGATGATGGCCAGTGCGGGGAACTGCTCGTCGTAGTCGCTGTATATGTTTGACGAAATCTCCTTCTTCGAGAGCTTGTCAAGCTCCTTGTCGAGTATGTCCTGGGCGTTGCTGTTATTGTCGACGTGGATATAGGCTCCGCCGCCGGCCGAGGCAAGCTGTCGGCACATGTCTTCGTTGAGCACGGACATGACGGTGTTGCCGGTGTTGTCCTTCATATAGTCGTTCGTTCCGGGCACGGGCACGGGCGCACCTGCCGCCGAACCCACGCCGAGCACGAATACACTCATGCCCTTCTTACGGGCAGCTTCGGCCGCCTCCACGGCCCTGCCCTCGTGGTCTTCACCGTCGGTGATGATGATTATGGCCTTGCCCACCCCCTCCTGCTGCGTGAAGCTGTGCGAGGCGAGGTCGATGGCCGCGGCAATGTCGGTGCCCTGACTGGCCATCATCGACGGGTCGATGCTGCCGAGGAACATCTTTGCCGACACGTAGTCGCTCGTTATGGGCAGCTGCACGAAGGCATCGCCGGCAAAGACGATGAGCCCTATCTTGTCGTCGACGAACTTGTCGACAAGGTTCTCAACCATCATCTTGCTCCTGTCGAGACGGCTCGGCGCCACGTCTTCGGCACGCATAGAGTTGCTTATGTCCAGGGCTATCACCGTCTCTATGCCCACACGCTTCTCGGTGCTTATCTTAGTGCCCATCTGCGGTCGCGCCACCATTACGATGATGAGGGCCAGGGCCGTGAGCATGAGGCAGAACTTGACCGCCGGACGCCACCGCGAGACATCGGGCATGAGCTGTTTCAGCAGCCCGGGGTCGCCCAGGCGGCGCAGCTTGGCGGCACGTTTGCGCAACATGAGGAAGTATGTCAGCGCCAATACGGGTATCAGCACCAACAGATATAGGTAATCAGGGTCTTCAAATCTAAACATAATCTCTCTATGGTATTCTCCTAAACACTACTACTCTCAACAGTATCTCCAGCAACAGCGCTATGGCGGCGGCTATGGCAAAGGGCTGGTATACGTCGTATTTCTTACTGTACTTCTTGACATTGAGCTTCGACTTCTCCAGTTTGTCTATTTCTTTGTAAATACGCTTGAGTTCGGCCGTATTGGTGGCGCGGTAGAAGTCGCCGCTGGTGGCTGCCGCTATCTCGCTCAGAGTCTTGGTGTCCACCTCCACGGGCATGTTGACATACTGTATGCCACCGCCCACCTGCATGGGGTAAGGGGCCGACTTGTCCGTGCCCACGGCAACGGTATACACGCGTATGCCGAGGCTGCCGGCTATCTCGGCGGCCGTCATGGGCGAGATGTCACCCATGTTGTTGCTTCCGTCGGTGAGCAGTATCACCACCTTGCTCTTCGACTTGGAGTCTTTCAGACGGCCCACGGCATTGGCCAGCCCCATGCCTATGGCCGTTCCGTCCTGTATCAGCCCGCGGGCGGCTATATCGGTACGCACGTTCTTCAGCAGGTTGAGCAGCGAAGCGTGGTCGACAGTCATGGGGCACTGCGTAAACGATTCGCCGGCAAATATCGTAAGGCCTATGTTGTCGTTGGGGCGGCCTGCAATGAACTCGGCGGCCACCTGCTTGGCGGCTTCTATACGGTTCGGCTTGAGGTCTTCGGCCAGCATGCTCGTCGACACGTCCATGGCCAGCATGATGTCGATACCCTCTATCCACTTGTCTTTCCACGAATTGCGTGTCTGCGGGCGGGCAAGCACTATCACCAGAAGCACAAAAGCCACGACCCTGAGCGCGGGCAGCACCGGCATGAGCCTCACCTTCCAGCTGACGGGGGCGTAGCGGAAGGCATAGGTGTCGCTCATGCGCATTGTCGGCTCACTCTTCTTCCTGTACAGCAGATACCACACGATGTACGGCACTGCAAGCAACAGCAGAAAAAGACATTCTTTATTGGCAAATTCCATTTTCTTTCTTTTAGTTCAATATTCCACATATCCGGCACGCGTCCGGAATGAAAAGAATCGCAGGCGGCACCCTGCGGCGTCAGCCGACCAGCTGCCACAGGATGCAGGCCACGTAGACAAACAGGGCCACCCACACCGCCACGATGACGGAGATGGCCGCCTTGAGAGCCTTGCGCGTCTTCACCGACTGTTTCTCCTCGGCCGTAAGCTCGGGCTTCACTATCTCTTCGGCGGGCTGGTTCTCCACCTTCGTGGAGTTGATGAACTCTATCGCGCTGACGAGGTTCTTGTCGTTTTCGTTTATCAGCGTAGAGTATTTGGCAAACTTCA
>NZ_URNN01000122.1 GCF_900549175.1 uncultured Prevotella sp.
TGGCAAAGATGAAGAAAGAGCAGTTTGACGAGTCTGTGAATCGCAGCCTCTATCAGGCTTCGCGAAATCTCGAGCTAAACGAAACACTGCGCTATTTGGAAAAAGACGTTAACGAAACCGAGCGGCGTGCGTTTCGCCAGGACTCAGTGATGAGCCGTTCCGGCAAGCTGAACGATGTAGTGCAGCACTCGCACCAGTACTCGGTAACGGGAAAGGACGGTACGGTATACTCTTCGTTCCAGCTGAAGACCATCACCACCAAGCCGTCAACCATACCAAAGGCCATGATTCTGCGCTCCGACAAGAACTCCATCAGCGCAGCTTCGAAGTCGCTGCAGGAGATAGTCCGCAACCGCTATGTATACCAAAAGGCGTTGCTCGACGAGGTGGTCTATAACATATTGTACACGGCAAGCGACAAGCCCTTGAAGGAACGGGTGAACTTCAAGCTGCTCGATCAGGACATAAGGGCCGAACTGTTGAACAACGGAATAAGCATACCGTATCACCTGACGGTATCCACCGCCGACGGACGTGAGGTGTACCGGTGTCCCGACTATACCGAAGAGGGTGAGGAACATACCTATTCGCAGGTGCTTTTCCGCAACGACCCCTCAACGAAAATGGGAGTTGTGAGCATCCACTTCCCCGACATCAACGACTATATCTTCTCGAGCATACGCTTCATGATACCCTCGGTGGTGTTCACTCTGGTGCTTCTCGTCACGTTCATCTTCACGATATTCGTGATATTCCGCCAGAAGCGGTATACTGAGATAAAGAATGATTTCATCAACAACATGACTCATGAGCTCAAGACCCCCATCGCCAGCATTTCGCTTGCCGCGCAGATGCTCAACGATGATAGCGTGACGAAGAGCCCTACGATGATGAAACATCTCGGCGGAGTAATCAATGACGAGTCGAAACGCCTGCGTTTCCTTGTCGAGAAAGTGTTGCAAATGTCGATGTTCGACCGCAAGAAGGCGGTGTTCAAGAAGAAGGAACTCGACCTCAACGAACTGGTGGAGAGTACGGCCAACTCGTTCACACTGCGTGTCGAGCATACCGGCGGAAAGATATACACCGACATCGAAGCCGTCGATTCCACCATATATGTGGACGAGATGCACTTCCAGAACGTGGTGTTCAATCTGATGGACAACGCGGTGAAATACCGGAATCCGGACAGACCGCTCGACATCTATATGAAAACATGGAACGATGAGGAGCGGCTTTACCTCTCCATCCGCGACACCGGAATAGGTATCAAGAAGGACAACCTGAAGAAAGTGTTCGACAAGTTCTACCGCGTGCACACCGGCAACCAGCATGATGTGAAGGGATTCGGCCTGGGTCTGGCATACGTCAAGAAGATTGTCGACCTGCACAAGGGCGAGATCCGTGTGGAGAGCGAATACGGCAAGGGTACATGTTTCATAATATCACTGCCGGTAATAAGGAAATGAAAAGAAAAAAACAAATATAAACAACGAGTATTAACAATTTAAACGACTACGATTATGGATGAAAATTTGAAGATCCTTCTTTGTGAAGATGACGAGAATTTGGGTATGTTGCTTCGCGAATATCTCGCAGCCAAAGGTTACGTTGCAGAACTTTGCCCAGACGGAGAGGCCGGATATAAGGCATTCTTGAAGAGTAAGTTCGACATCTGCGTGCTCGACGTCATGATGCCCAAGAAAGACGGTTTCACCCTGGCGCAGGAGATACGTACGGCCAACGCGGAGATTCCCATTATTTTCCTCACGGCCAAGACGTTGAAAGAGGATATTCTCGAGGGATTCAAGATTGGTGCGGATGACTACATAACCAAGCCTTTCTCGATGGAAGAGCTCGTTTTCCGTATTGAGGCCATTCTCCGTCGTGTGCGTGGTAAGAAAAACAAGGAGAGCACACTCTATCATATCGGCCGCTTCACGTTCGATACGCAGAAGCAGTTGCTCACTATCGGTGAGAAGCAGACCAAGCTGACAACCAAGGAAAACGAACTTCTCGCCTTGCTGTGCAGCCATGCCAATGAGATTCTTCAGCGTGATTTCGCATTGAAGACAATATGGATTGACGACAATTACTTCAATGCCCGTTCGATGGATGTATACATCACCAAGCTGCGCAAGCATCTGAAGGATGACGATCAGATAGAGATTATCAACATCCACGGCAAGGGCTACAAGCTCATCACCCCCGAGGAAGATTGAGTAACGGCATTGACGTTAGGACAGATCAAGCATAAGTAGAGTAGTAAAGACAAGACGAATCCGGATGCCGGCCGTGAGGTCAGCATCCGGATTAATTGATTCTGCCATGCGGTGTACGCTTGCTGTCGCATTTCCGTTGTCAGTATCCGCTGTCTTTCTTGTAGTTGTAGATGTACATGACCACGCCTGCCATGACGCAGAAAAAAGCGGTGAGAAGTAGCGCGTTGTGGTTGCCGTCGGGCAGGAAGAAGCATACCGCCTGCAGCAATACGCCGGTGAATGTAAGCAGAAAACTGATGTGTTTTATGTATTTTCTCATCTTTATCGCCAATTTGCGGGCAAATTTACAAAAAATATTTGGTAGGGTCAATAAAAAAGAGTACCTTTGCACCGCAATTTTGCAAATTAACATTATTATATTATTTAAAAGTATGAATCAATACGAAACCGTTTTCATTTTGACTCCCGTTTTGTCTGATGAACAGATGAAGGAAACGGTCGCTAAGTTCAAGAAGATTCTGACTGACAAAGGTGCAGAGATTCTGAATGAAGAGGCTTGGGGACTGAAGAAGATGGCTTATGCTATTCAGAAGAAGTCTACAGGCTTTTATTGCCTGATAGAGTTCAAGGCAGAGCCGTCGGTGGTAAAGACTCTCGATGTGGCTTATCGTCGTGAAGAGAAAGTAATCCGCTACATGACAGTGAAACTCGACAAGTACGCTGCCCAGTATGCAGAGAAGAGAAGAAACAAATTAGGTAAAAAAGAGGAGGCTTAAGCAATGGCACAAGAATCAGAAATCAGATATTTGACTCCACCTTCAGTGGATACAAAGAAGAAGAAGTATTGCCGTTTCAAGAAAAGCGGTATCAAGTATATCGACTACAAGGATCCTGAGTTCCTCAAGAAGTTCCTTAACGAACAGGGAAAGATTCTTCCCCGTCGCATCACCGGTACTTCATTGAAGTATCAGCGTCGTGTGGCTCAGGCCGTAAAGCGTGCACGCCAGATTGCTCTGCTGCCTTATGTAACTGACATGATGAAATAATAAGGAGGAGAACTGATATGGAAATAATACTGAAAGAAGATATTATCGGTCTGGGATACAAGAACGATATCGTGAATGTAAAGGCTGGTTACGGACGCAACTACCTCATCCCCACAGGAAAGGGTGTCATCGCTTCTCCGTCGGCAAAGAAGGTGCTTGCTGAGAATCTGAAGCAGCAGGCTCATAAGATTGCAGCTCTGAAGGCTGAGGCTGAGAAGAAGGCCGAGGCACTGAAGGATGTTGCTCTCGTTATTTCGGTTAAGGTTAGTGCAACCGGTTCTACTTACGGTTCTGTAAATGCAGCTATGGTGGCAGAAGAGTTGAAGAAGCTCGGTCACGAGATCGACCGTAAGATTATCGTTATGCGCGATATCAAGACTGTCGGTGACTTTGCCGCAACGGTTCACTTCCACAAGGAGGTTTCTGTTGAGGTGCCCGTGAAGGTTGTTGCCGAGGGTGCAGAGCAGGTTGAAGCTCCCGTAGAGGAGGCACCGGCTGCTGTTGCAGAAGAGGAGACAGAAGCTCCCGTAGCAGAGTAATCTCGCTGTAAAGCAAATCATATTTATTATACAACGGAATCCTGACTGTACTATATAGTCAGGATTTTTTTATGATTGTACGGTCATGCTGCGTAATTTTTAAAGGCTTGGATAATGTCGTTGGTCTGTTAAAAAACGCAGAATACTGTCTGTACCAGCGTAATGCAGTGGCTTGTTGTGCTCACTGCGGGCAAACGAAAAAGCCCCGGACTTGGTCCGGGGCTTTTCTTTACTCTCTTTACGTCGAGGTTGCAACTAATTACTCAGCAACAACGCTGTCTGTAGCGGCAGAGTCAGCAACAACTGAGTCAGCAACAACAGTGTCAACAGCTACAGTGTCAGAGTCAACCGGAGCTGCCTGCTCTGTCTTGTTACCACATGATGCGAACGAAATAGCTGCAACAGCTACGAACATAAATACTAACTTTTTCATTTTTTCTTTGCTTTTTAAATCTGTAAAACAATCATTTGTTTATTAAAACATTGCAAAGGTATACATTTTTTTGATACGTTGTTCCTTTTTTTAGAACTTTTTTTATGTCTTTATTGTAACTTTTTGGCAATTCGTTGAATATCAATAAGTTGTGAAATGTTAAAATTTTGATGCTCTCATGTGATATTATTAATAAATGTGTTTGGGAGCCCTGAATGGCGAAAAAATGTGTACCTTTGCAACATTAACGACCATACATTTATATAACTATATGATAGATTCATCAGCATTTCAGGGAAAGAAAGCTGCTTATTTCACACTTGGGTGCAAGCTGAACTTCTCCGAGACATCCACATTCGGCCGGATGTTGCACGATATGGGTGTCCGGACGGCCGCCAGTGGCGAGAAGGCAGACCTGTGCATCATAAACACATGTTCGGTGACGGAGGTTGCCGACCACAAGTGCCGTCAGGCCATTCACAGGCTTGTCCGCAACAATCCCGGGGCCTTTGTCGTCGTGACGGGATGCTATGCCCAGTTGGAACCTGAAGAAGTGAGCCGTATAGAAGGTGTCGACCTCGTGCTGGGGTCGAACGAGAAGGCCAATCTGATACAGTTCCTTTCCGATGCTTGGAGCGGGAAAGCCCCTTCCGTTGCCGCCGGCGGAGGCGGTTGCACGGTGCACAGGGTGAAGACTAAGGATATCCGGACATTCGCCCCGAGCTGTTCGCGGGGCAACCGTACGCGCTATTTTCTGAAGGTGCAGGACGGCTGCGACTACTTCTGCACCTATTGCACCATACCGTATGCCCGCGGGTTCAGCCGCAATCCCACTATAGCCTCGCTCGTGGAGCAGGTGCGTGGGGCCGCCGCTGAAGGTGCGCGTGAGATAGTGCTGACGGGAGTGAACATAGGAGACTTCGGTAAAACCACCGGTGAGAGCTTTGCAGACCTTGTTAAGGCACTCGATGCAATAGAGCCGATACGGCGTTACCGCATAAGCAGTCTGGAGCCCGACCTGCTCAGCGACGAGCTTATCGGGTACTGTTCGCAGAGCCGTGCCTTCATGCCCCATTTCCACATACCCCTGCAGAGCGGCAGCGACACGGTGCTCCGGCTGATGCACCGCCACTACGACAGCCGTCTCTTTGCCGACAAGATACACCGTATAAAGCATCTCATGCCCGATGCCTTCATAGGTGTTGACGTGATGGTGGGCTGCCGTGGCGAGACGCCCGAGTGCTTCGAGGAGACATACGGCTTTCTCGACGCTCTCGATGTCACCCAGTTGCACGTCTTTCCCTATTCCGAACGTCCCGGCACGGCGGCGCTGAAGATACCGTATACAGTGGATGACCGGACGAAGAAGCAGCGCAGCAGGCGTCTTCTCGAGCTGTCGGACGCCAAGACCCGTGCCTTCTATGAGCGTTTCATAGGTACCGATGCCGAGGTATTGTTCGAGAAAGCGCCGCGCGGAAAGGCCATGCACGGTTTCACGGCAAACTATATACGCGTTGAGCTTCCGGCGTGCGAGGCCCGTGAAGAGTACGACAACACATTGCTGAAAGTTCGTCTGGAGGGGTTCAATCATGACGGCACGGCATTAATGGCAAAGATATATGGATAAGGTAGCTATAGTCATTCTCAACTGGAACGGTGCGGCCATGCTGCGCCGCTATCTGCCGTCGGTGTTGCGCTATTCGTGCGACGAGGCTGCGGTTTATGTGGCCGACAACGCTTCCACCGACGATTCGCTCTCGGTGTTGTCCGAAGAATTTCCCGCCTGCCGCGTCATACGGCTTGACAGGAACTGGGGATTTGCCGAGGGATATAACAAGGCTCTCGGCCGGATAGACGCCGAATATTACGTGTTGCTCAACTCCGACGTTGAGGTAACCCACCATTGGCTCACGCCGCTCGTGGAGTTTATGGACAACCACGGTGATGTGGCGGCATGCCAGCCCAAGCTGCTTTCCGTCGGCGACAGAGACAGCTTTGAGTATGCCGGGGCGGGTGGGGGATTCGTCGACCGCTACGGTTACCCTTTCTGCCGCGGCAGAATATTCGATACTGTCGAGCGCGATGACGGCCAGTATGACTATGCCCAGGAGATACTCTGGGCCACGGGTGCCGTACTGATGATACGTTCGACCGACTACCATGGGGCGGGCGGGCTCGACGGACGCTTCTTTGCGCACAACGAAGAAATAGACCTGTGCTGGCGCCTGCGTATTCTCGGACGCAGGATATACTGCCTGCCAGACAGCGTTGTCTATCATGTGGGCGGAGGCACCCTGCCCAAGAGCAATCCGATGAAGACATTCCTCAACTTCCGCAACAACCTGACCATGCTTTACAAATGCCTGCCTGACGGCGAACTCAGGCACGTGATGCGCGTGAGATGGTTCCTCGACTATCTTGCCGCCTTCGAGATGCTGGTGCTGAAGCGCAGCTGGGGCGACTTCAAGGCTGTGTTCCGTGCCCGCAGGGCTTTCCGTAGGTGGAAGAAAGATTTCCGTGCCGACCGCGAGGCGATACAGAAAAGCCGCGCCGCTTCAGGTGTCACCGTTATACGTGAGGTATACATGCGCTCCCTGCTTTGGCAGTATTATGTGAAGAAGCACACCCGTTTCTCTGATTTGGAGTTCTGAGTTTTTTTTCCAACGCAAGGGGCTCAAGGATTCAAAAGGATATTTATAAGTAAGTCGCAACAATTAGTTTATACATTTTACACAGAGACACGGAAACACAGAGGGGCATATAACTCTGTGTCTCCGTGTCTCTGTGTTCAAAAAATATTATAAGGTATTTGTGAAAAGACCTGCTTAATAATTATCCTTTTCGTCTTTTCGTCTTTTCGCCGGATGTTTCTCCGTCTTTACAGCGCCACTTCCACCGTCACCGGATTCTCCAGTTCTGCCTTCCATTCCTTCAGATACCCGAACCATTCCTTGGCACTGTGGTATCCGAACTGCTCGTTGTCGGAGCCGAACGTGATGTTGTAGTGCAGCTCGTCCGTGGCGTTTCCGATGACGAAGGGATAGTTGTCCTTGTTGGCGGGCAGCTCGCTCACCACGTTCTTTGCCGGTATGCAGATGCCCAGACCCACGGTCTCGCGCTTGTGGCCGGCCGAGTCCTTCTCCGATACGGGCCAGTCGGTGCCCCAGCAGCCGCGCAGTCCCTTTTTGTCCGTCATCTCCTCAGAGTTCTTCACGTTGATTATTCCTGTGGCGAAACGGTATTCCGGAACGGCCCTGTCGAACTTCACGTCCACGAAACAGTCGCGGCGGCCGGCATACAGAGTGTAGCGTGCGGTCATGTCTATCTTGTCGAGGCCGGCGTTCATCGTGTTCCAGCCCTCGTCCTCCACCTCTACGATGGTGCGCAGCGGACCGCGCGAGACGATGCGCAGCGTGCGGTGGTCAACGTCTTTGAGCATTTGTGGGGCGGTGCCGTCCCATCCGCGCAGCGCACCCAGGCCGAATGTCTCGCCCACCCACAGTACGTCGTCACCGTAGCCGGCGGCCTTCTGCTCCTTGTCGGGGTAGAACTGCGTGTCCTTTATCTCCAGTCCGCGGCGGTATTTGCCGTATGTGTCCACTGTCTGGCGGTGGTCGAAGTATATGCGGTAGGCCACCATGTCGTTCTCAAACGCCGGTCCGTGGTGGTGCAGCATCCAGTATGGGTTTGTGCCGTTGTCTACCGTCAGGCTGCTTATATACAGGTTTTGCTTGTTCGAGCTCTTTATCTTCTTGTTCGACATCATCATTTCGGCATACACCTGCGGCTTGTATTGGCGCGGCTTGCCCGTTGTGAGCAGCTGTATCTTGAATGTCTGCCTGTCTTTCTTGGCCATGTCGGTCATGAAGCACAGTTCGTCGTAGATGCCGTCGCTGTCAAGATCGTCAAGCTGGCAGGGCACTTCCGCGCCGTCTTTTGTCACTATGGCCGACTTTACGTCGGTGCCGTACCGCTTCAGTTGCAGCACAACGGGCGTGGCCTTGCGCTCGGTTTTCGATTTGTTCGTCACGTTCACGTCAAACGTTTTCTGGGCCATGACCGTCGAACAGATGGCGGCGAAGAATAACGTCTGTACAAGTTTCTTTTTCATGTCAGGATATAGTTTTAATTAGTTTTCAATACTACAAAATTACATAAAATAGATTTAATACGGCATTTTTTCGCCGAAATAAAGTCGGAAAGACGGATTCTTTAGCCGTATTTTTATCTTTTTTAGGTTAAAACCCGTTTCATTCAATAAATTTTAGTAAATTTGCCACTAAAATTAACAATATTAATGAAACGGGTGCGTAAGCTGCATTATATACTGATGATGTCTGTCATGCTCTGTATGGGGTGTGAATGGAACCTTAAAACGGATGCCGGAGGAAAATCGCAGGCGGCCGTTCAGGTGGAGCGTTACGACCGTATAGAGAGCCTGTATCTCACCACCGGCGACTTTTCGGCGCTTCAGCACATGAACACCGGCTATCCCATGCAGACCCGTACGCTCATCGAAGACGTGCTGAAGATAGGGCGGGTGAACGACCCGCAGATAAACTCGAAGTTCCTCAACTTCTATCAGGACACGGTGCTGCAGTGCCTGATAAGTGACGTTGAGTACCAGTATGCCAATATGGACGATATCGACCGCGACCTAACCTCGGCCTTCTCGCGTCTGCTCGACGAGATACCCGGCATTGAGATACCTTTGGTGTACAGTCAGATAGGGTCGCTCGACCAGAGCATTATCGTGGGCAACAACACGCTCGGCATCAGTCTCGACAAGTATCTCGGTGTGGAATATCCGCTTTACATGAAGTTTTACAGTGTGTCGCAGCGCCGTACGATGATTCGTTCGATGATTGTCCCCGACTGTCTTACGTTCTATCTGCTCAGCCTTTACCCCATGCCTTACGACAGGGAACTGTCGCAGCTGGAGCACGACATACACATGGGCAAGATACAGTGGGTGGTGAACAAGGTGATGCACAAGCCCGTGTTCTTCAACCGTTATGTAACTATGATTGACGGGTATATGAAGAAGAACGGGAAGGCTGGCGTGGAGCGGATGTTGCGTAACAACGATTACAGTGTCTTTGCAGGGCGGTGAGGCGCGGTCTTGCATCCCTGCCTTATGCCCCTTTCCTTCAGGCGGTTGACCATCATGTCGGTAAACTCGTGGTTTTTCAGTCCCCACTGCGGGGCAATGAGCAGTTCTTTGGGCGACTGCGACACGAACCGCTCTATCACGATGTCCTCCCTTATCCACTGGATGTATTCGGCAATGGTGTCTGCATACTCGTCGACGGTGTACAGATGGAAGGGTTTTTCGGCGTACATTGCGGCCAGACGTGTACCTCTGACAATCTGCATCTGGTGTATCTTCAGTATGTCGAGCCTGAGGTCGGAGATTAGTCTTGCCTGCCGGATGCTCTCGCCGGCGTCTTCGCCCGGCAGTCCTATGATGACGTGCCCGCCGGTGATGATTCCGCGTGCGGCGGTGCGTTCCACCGTGCGGCGCGAACATTCGAAGTCGTGCCCGCGGTTGATGAGCCGCAGGGTGTTGTCGTTGGCCGACTCGATGCCGTATTCCACGATGAGGAATGTGCGGCGGTTGAGTTCTGCCAGATAGTCGAGCAGCTCATCGGGCATGCAGTCGGGTCTTGTGCCTATCACTATCCCCACCACGCCATCGGCCGCCAGAGCCTCTTCATACCGCTTCTTCAACTCTTCCAGCGGGGCGTATGTGTTTGTATAAGCCTGGAAATAGGCCAGATATTTCATGTCGGGATATTTGCGCGAGAAGAACCGTTTGCCTTCTTCTATCTGTTCTGTTATGCTGCGTCTGCTGTCGCAGTATGACGGGTTGAAGGTGCGGTTGTCGCAGAATATGCAGCCTCCGTGTCCGATGCGTCCGTCGCGGTTGGGGCAGGAGAAGCCGGCGTCTATCGAAATTTTCTGTACTCTGAACGGAAACTGTGAGCGTATCCACGTTCCGTAGTCGTTGTATGGCAGGTTGTTCATGTTTTCGTTGTGGCTTGTTTTATGGTTTGTCGTTTTCTGTGAACGATGCGCAAAGTTAGTGTTTTTGCGTGAAAACTGGATATTGTCCGTGTGGAAAAGTGAAAATATCCGCTTCCGGCGTTTCAAAAGTGCCCGTTTCGTGTTTCAAAAGTGCCACTTTCGGGCTTCAAAAGCGGCACTTTTGAAACGCAAAACGGGCACTTTTGAAATCCAGTGGTGACGGTGCTGCAAAACGAAAAGAGCCGCAGGGAATCTTCCTTGCGGCTCTTTGTAGTCGATAGGGGA
>NZ_URNN01000123.1 GCF_900549175.1 uncultured Prevotella sp.
GGACTGCCAGAATACGGTCATACCGTACCCGGCGATGTGTGTTTCTGGAGCGCGGTGTCTGTTTGGTTGGTTGCATGATAATTTACCTCCGATTCCTTTTTTTCCCGTTTTTTCGCAGCACAGCGGCTGCATGCCGGCTTTTCGCCGGAAGCAGGCAGAGATTTTACTGATCCTCCAGGGATTTCAGTGCCTTCCGTTCTGCCTGATTTACCTTGATTTTTCCATCCCGGAGCAATGTCACTTCACTGCGGTTTGTCTTTACCGGAACGTCTGACTTATCCGGCAGCACCTTCAGGTCACCGGTAAGCGGATTGGTCTCACAGACCTTTGCATGGGTACCGTCTTTCATCACGACCAATGCCCCCATCTTCGGTGTAATCCGGAGCAGCTCCTCATAGACATTCTGCTCGTACTTGAGACAACACATCAGTCTGCCGCAGCAGCCGGAAATCTTTGCCGGATTGAGCGACAGCCCCTGTTCCTTTGCCATCTTTATAGAAACCGGCTGAAAGTCCTGCAAATGACCCTTGCAGCAGAACTCCCTGCCGCAGATGCCGATGCCGGGATACACTTCGCCACTCTCTATGCCTTCGGCAAGCGCATGACCGAAATCGCTATAATCGCAGCTTAAATCGCTGTATGTACCATAATCTTTATACGGATAACCATGTTCTTCAAGATACTTGATGACGAATTTCTTCAGCGGGTACCCTGCATGGTCACTTGCTATTCCTACTGTCTTTATTTCCATAGTAATAATTTGATTGTAGTGATTGTTGATGCTGTTATAAACTTATAGTAGGGACATATTCTTGTATTTGTCTGTATCCATTTTGTCTGATGTCAGGCTTAATGAATGTCTATTAGGACAGATACAAGAACTTGTCCCTACAGTTAAGAATCTTCCCGTATCATTTCTGATACGTACAATATAATTCTATCTGTTGTTGTTTTACTCAGCAAGGAAATTCTTCACCTGCTTGTAAACGTTCTCTCCTGTGTATCCGAGTTTCTCGTCAAGCACTTTGTAAGGAGCAGAGAAGCCGAAGCTCGGCATGCCCCATACACGTCCGTTGGCACCTACGAGACCCTCGAGGGTGACGGGCAGACCGGCTGTCATACCGAAAATCTTGGCACCTGTGGGCAGTATGCTCTCCTGGTATTCCTTGCTTTGGTTGCGGAAGAGACCCTCTGACGGAACGCTCACGATACGTGTCTTCACGCCATCCTTGCGCAGCAATTCGGCACCGGCAACGAGTGTAGATACCTCAGAACCGCTGGCGAGCAGGATAACATCGAACTCGTCGTCAGAACCAGCCACTATATATGCACCCTTGCGAGCCTGCTCGTAGTCATTGCCTGCGGGCAGCTTGGTGATGTTCTGACGGGAGAAGATGAGGGCGGTAGGTGTCTCCATGTTCTCCATGGCCATGGCCCAGCATACGGTTGTCTCGTCGGCATCGGCCGGACGGAACACGCGGACGCTATCCTTGCCATGATGATTCTTCAGTTTTTCCATCAGGCGGATTTGTGCTTCCTGCTCAACAGGCTCGTGGGTAGGTCCGTCTTCTCCTACACGGAAAGCATCGTGTGTCCAGATGAATTTGATGGGCACTTCCATCAATGCGGCCATACGGACAGCGGGCTTCATATAGTCGGAGAATACGAAGAATGTACCGCAAGCGGGGATAACGCCACCGTGCAGATACATACCTATGCACATGCAAGCCATTGTCAGCTCGGCAACGCCGGCCTGGAAGAAGGCACCGTTGAAGTCGTTGGCCTGCAGTGAAGTTGTCTTCTTGAGGAAGCCGTCGGTCTTGTCAGAGTTGGACAGGTCGGCAGAAGCGCAGACCATGTTGGGCACCTGCTCGGCAAGCACTCCAAGGCAGGCGGCGCTGGCAGCGCGTGTGGCTGAGTTCTCTTTCTGTACGAGTGCGCTCCAGTCGACTTTGGGAGCATTGCCGCTGAACCATTCTTTCATCATGGCTGCCTTCTCCGGATTTGCCTTGGCCCATTCTGCTTCGGCTGCGTGACGCTCTGCCACGATTTTCTTCAACTCGTCGCGGCGGTCGGCATACAATTTCTCAACCTCGGGGAATATTACAAAGGGATTCTCGGGATTGCCGCCAAGATTCTTTATGGTGTTCACATAAGCATCGCCGCCGAGCGGGGCACCGTGGGTGTTGATGCAGGCCTCGTAGCTTGTGCCGTCAGCACGCAGGGCACCCTTGCCCATGATGGTCTTGCCGATAATCAGTGTTGGGCGCTTCTCCTCTTTCTGTGCTGCTTTGAGAGCCTCGCGAATCTCGTCGGCATCGTTACCGTTGCATGTAATGACGTTCCATCCCCACGCCTTGTATTTGGCCTCGGTGTCTTCCTTCATCACAACATCTGTAGGAGTGGACAGCTGGATGTCGTTGGAGTCGTAGAACATGATGAGGTTGTTCAGGCCGAGAATACCTGCGATACGGCCTGTGCCCTGTGAGATTTCTTCCTCAACGCCACCGTCAGAGATGTAGGCATAGATTTTATGCTGCATTGCTTCTTTGCCGAGACGGGCCTCAAGGAATTTTTCGGCAATGGCGGCACCGGCACCGAATGTGTGTCCCTGTCCGAGCGGACCGCTGGTGTTTTCAATACCACGGTTGGGGTCACGTTCAGGGTGTCCGGGGGTGGGGGAGCCCCACTGGCGGAATTCTTTCAACTCGTCGAGTGTGAACTTGCCCTGCAGAGCGAGAGCCGAGTAGAGCATAGGTGACATGTGACCGGGATCGAGGAAGAAGCGGTCGCGTCCCTCCCAGTTGGGATTTTCGGGGTCATATACCAAAAACTCAGAGAAGAGAACATTGATGAAGTCTGCTCCTCCCATAGCGCCACCGGGGTGTCCCGAGTTGGCTTTTTCTACCATTGAAGCGGCGAGAATACGGATATTGTCTGCCGCTTTTTTCATAAGATTCTTATCGTTCATATTTGTCTGAATAAATAAATCTATGTTTGTTGGAATGAATGTTTGTTACAAAAATACTATTTTATATTGAGAACAACTATTGATTTGGCCGGAATCTCAGCCGTAAGTGTGTTCTTTTTCAGTTTTGCGCCCTTAAAGTCGGCGGGCTTTACTACATCCGGGTGCTCAAAATCGTTGAAATCGGTAATGTTCTTGCAGGCAAGGATGCGGCCGGTCACTGTCTTGCCGGTAAAACCGTCGAGGTTGATGTCTATCTTTTGGGCCTTGTCCAGACTTACGTTGGCCAATGATATGATGATAGAGCCATCGGTTTGTTTGGCTGCCGAAGTGTTGAGCAGAGCTATCTTGCGGCCGTCACGTGCGTGCTTGTCGCCGCGTACCATGATGCTGTCGCACTTGAAGTCCATTGGCAGATATGTGGCCTCCTGGAATCCCTTGTACATTTCAAACACGTGATATGTAGGTGTCAGCACCATGTGTCCGGTACCTTTCTGGTCGGTGAGTATCATCGACTGAAGCACGTTGACAACCTGTGCTATGTTGGCCATGCGCACACGGTCGGTATGGCGGTGGAACACATTGAGTGACAGGGCTGCCACAAAGGCATCGCGCATGGAGTTCTGCTGATAGAGATGTCCGGAAATGGTGCCGGGCTCCTCGTCCCACCATGTGCCCCATTCGTCGACGAGAAGACCTATCTGTTTCTTCGGGTCTTTCTGGTCCATGATTGCGGCGTGCTTGTTTATGATATCTTCAATCTCAAGACACTTGCCCATCGTCCAGTAGTATTCGTCGTTGTTGAACTTCAGTGCCGAACCTTTGGAGCCACTCCATCCCGTCACGGTATAGTAGTGGAGTGACACACCGTTCATGCGGTGCCCCACGTTGTTCATCAGAACTTTTGTCCAGTTATAGTCGTAGTCGCTTGCGCCACTTGCAATCTTGTACAGTTTCGTACCGTCATATTCGCGGCAGTATACAGAGTAGCGGCGGTACAGGTCTGCATAAAATTCCGGGCGCATGTTGCCTCCGCATCCCCAGCTCTCGTTGCCCACACCGAGGAACTTTATCTTCCATGCTTTTTCGCGGCCGTTTTGGCGGCGCAACTTGGCCATAGGCGTGTCACCGTCGCTTGTCATGTATTCCACCCATTTTGCCAGCTCTTCAACGGTTCCGCTTCCGACATTTCCGCTGATGTATGGTTCGCAGCCCAACATCTCGCAAAGGTTGAGAAACTCGTGTGTACCGAATGAGTTGTCTTCGATGGTGCCTCCCCAGTTGTTGTTCTGCATTTTGGGACGGTTCTCTTTCGGGCCGATACCGTCCATCCAGTGATACTCGTCGGCAAAGCATCCGCCCGGCCAGCGCAGCACAGGAATCTGCAATGCTTTCAGGGCATCGAACACATCTTTACGATAGCCGTTGATATTGGGTATCTGTGAATTTTCCCCGACCCACAGACCTCCATAAATACATGAGCCGAGATGCTCTGCAAATTGTCCGTAGATTTCTTTATATATCTTTTGGCTGCCCTGATTGACGTGAATGGTCGCAGTGGCGTTGTCAGCCATCGCCGATGTCGACAGGGCCGTCATCACAGTAAGTGTTGTGAGTAGTCTCTTCATTGTATTTTTTTGTTCTTTATATTTATAATACGATTATAATGGTGTTTTCCCGCAGTGTTCCTATGTAAAATGCCATTTATTGCCGATGACGGTTCCATACGGTTTGTTGCGGTGATGTAATTCGGGCCGGAAGCACATCGGTTTCCGGCCCGATGATACATGATATAATCTTATTTTTTTAACTTTACGGCAGCTTCCTCTACGGGTATGCAGGCCTTGTAGTTCTCAATGTAAGCGTTGAAACCGGCAACATCTTCTTCGGTGGGGGCAATTTCCACACCGGTGTTTCCGGCAAATACCACCTGATCGAGATAGTCGGCGAGTGACAGTCGCTTCTCATTGTTTACGAGATAAGCTGCGAGCAGGGCTATACCCCATGCACCACCTTCGCCTGCAGTCTCCATTACGGAGATGGGGGAGTTGATGGCGGCGGCAAGTACACGCTGACCGACACCGCGGGTTTTGAACAGACCGCCGTGGCCGGTGATGCGGTCAACCTTTACCTTCTCATCATTGAAGAGAATGTCGTTACCTATTTTCAGTACGGCAACGGAGGCATACAGGTTGGCACGCATGAAGTTGGCAAGGTTGAACTTGTCGTTGGCCGAGCGCACAAACATCGGACGTCCTTCAGCCAAACCGGTGACAGGTTCGCCGGAAATATAGTTGTAGGCGATAAGTCCGCCGCAGTCGGCGTTGCCTTTCAGCGCATTGTTATACAGTTTGCCGTAAATCTGGTTCATGTCTACCGGAATGCCAAGCAGTTCCTGATATTCACGGAACAGGCCAACCCATGCGTTCAGGTCGGAGGTACAGTTGTTGCAGTGAACCATGGCAACGGGACTGCCGTCAGGTGTTGTAACCATGTCTATCATCTCATGGGGGCGTGAAAGGTCTTTCTCGAGTACAATCATAGAGAACGATGATGTTCCGGCCGATACGTTGCCGGTGCGTTGGCGTACGGCGTTGGTTGCCACCATGCCGGTGCCGGCATCACCTTCGGGCGGACATACAGGTATGCCCGGTTTCAGATGTCCCGATATATCAAGTTTCTTTGCACCTTCTTCGGTCAGGAATCCGGCGTTTTCACCGGCTGACAATACTTTGGGGAGAATGTCGAGCAATGTCCAGTTGTATTGTTTGGGAGCGATGAGGTTGTTGAACTTGTTGACCATTTCTGTCGAGTAGTCCTTTGTCTCGGGGTCGATGGGGAGCATGCCCGACGCATCGCCAATGCCAAGCACCTTCTGGCCCGTTATCTGCCAGTGGATGTATCCGGCCAAAGTGGTCAGGAAGTTGATGTTCTTTACGTGCTCTTCATTGTACAATATAGCCTGATAGAGGTGTGAAATGCTCCAGCGCAGGGGGATGTTGTATACGAACAGTTCTGACAGTTCGGCGGCAGCCTGGGCGGTGTTGGTGTTGCGCCATGTGCGGAAAGGCACGAGTATCTGCTGCTTGTCATCGAAAGCCATGTATCCGTGCATCATTGCACTGATGCCTACGGCTGCCAGGATTTCTATTTCTGTATCATATTCTTTTTTCACGTTGGCACGCAGGTCTGCGTAACAATCTTGCAGTCCGTACCATATAGCCTCGATACTGTAAGTCCACAATCCGTCTACGAGTTGGTTCTCCCACTCGTGGCTGCCCTGTGCTATGGGGGTGTTGTTTTCGTCTATCAAGACGGCTTTTATTCTGGTAGAACCAAACTCGATGCCAAGTATTGCCTTTCCGGATTCTATGGTTTTCTTTGCTTCTGAATTCATGTGTCTATAGTGTTTCGATTTATGATGATTCCTGTCGTTTTCGTTCGACAGTGTATCGTACAATATTTAAATATACACGGAGACACCGAGGCGTGAAGACGTACTTTCTTTATGCTTCTGTGTCTCCGTGAAAGAAAAGGTTCTGAATTGTGTATTAGCAGAGAGCCTTGTTGAGCATATAGTAAACCTCGTTGACGCGGAGCTCACGGCGGAAGTTCTCTACCGTAGTGTCGTTGTTGATGGTGAGGCACTCGATACCGGCAATCTCGGCATAGTCCTGCCAGTACTCGTCGGTCAGGTCGTATGAGAAGCAGCTGTGGTGTGTGCCGCCGGCGTAAATCCAGCATCCGGCACCAACCTCAAAGTTGGGCTGCGGTATCCACAATGCCGATGCAACGGGCAGTTTGGGCAGTGGCTTCGGTTCGATGCAGTCTACATCGTTGACAATAAGGCGGAAACGGTTGCCCATGTCAACTACGGTAGCCGTTACACCCTTGCCAACCTTAGATGTGAATACGAGGCGAGCCGTGAGGCTCTTGCGTATGCCGATGCCGAGGAAGTGTACCTCAAGACGGGGGCGTGCCGTGGCAATGAGAGGACAAACCTCGAGCATGTGCGACTGGAGGATGGCGCTTTGCTCGCCGTTGAAGTTGAGTGTGTAGTCCTCAAGGAACGAGCATCCGCCCGGCAGCCCCTGGTTCATCACCCATACTGAGCGGTACAGTGCGGCTGACTTCCAGTCACCCTCTGCTCCGAAACCATAGCCTTCAGCCATCAGACGTTGCGAAGCGAGACCCGGAATCTGATCGAATCCGAGACCGGTGTTCTCTACATTTACATCGCCCAGGTCGTCGAAGTTTGTCGTGAAGCCTTTGGCCCCCTTGTCTTCGAGTACGGCACGCAGGGTAAGTTCGGCCTTGGCGGCGTTCCATACTTTCTTGTATCCTTCGGTTGTCTTGTCTTCGAGTTCGGCGTCATGGTCGTAATCGTTGAAATAAACTTTTACGAGTGCGTCTACATCTTCGTCCTTCACCTCATTGAAATATCTCATAACTTCGCTGAACGGGCAATAGTCAACGTGATAACCCATCACTTGCTCGGCTGCCACCTTGTCACCGTCGGTTACGGCAACATTGTTCATCTGGTCACCGAAACGCAGGATGAGCATATCCTGAGAGTCTGCCCATGCAGCACATACGCGCTCCCATACGGCGATGTGGTCTTGTGTCTTCTTGTCTTTCCAATAGCCGACAACGAGTTTGCGGCGGATGCGCATGCGGGAGATGATGTGTCCGAACTCGCGATCGCCGTGAGCACTCTGGTTCAGGTTCATGAAGTCCATGTCCATGGTGTCCCATGGTATTTCCTCGTTGAATTGTGTGTGCAGGTGGAGCAGGGGCTTGTGCAGAATCTGCAGACCGTGTATCCACATTTTGGCGGGAGAGAATGTGTGCATCCATGTGATTACACCTATACATTTCTTCTCATTGTTTGCCTGTGCAAAGATGTCGGCCACTTCCTTTGAGCTGTTGGCCGTGCCTTTATATACCACTTTGACGGGAAGAATACCTGAGTTGTTCAGTCCGTCAACCATTTCTTTCGAATGTCCGTCAACCTGTACTACTGCATCACCTCCATAGAGTAACTGTGCTCCGGTAACGAACCATACTTCATAATTTTCAAATGCTTTGATCATAATAGTTAATTTATGTACCCGTCATTTTCCGCAGGGAGGGTGGCGGGTGGTTTTTTAGTTAGTGATTATTTTTTATTTCTTTTTCTGCCCGTAATAAGCGTTTGGGCCGTGTTTGCGGTTGAAGTGCTTTTCAACGAGCAGGGGATTCATTGTTGTATTGGGATTGACCGAGAATGACACGAAAGCCATTTTGGCAACCTGTTCCATAACCACGGCGTTGTATACGGCGTTGTCGGCATCCTTTCCCCACGAGAACGGACCGTGGTTCTTGACCAGCACGCCCGGCGTGTGCACGGGATTGATTCCGCCGGCCTTGATGCGCTTCACGATGACGTTGCCCGTCTCGAGCTCATATTCTCCGTTGACTTCAGCTTCGGTCATGTCATCGGTGCAGGGGATGCAGTCGTGGAAATAGTCGGCATGTGTCGTTCCGATGTTCGGAATGTCCTTGCCTGCCTGTGCCCATGCAGTGGCGTAAGTGGAATGTGTATGCACGATGCCGCCCAGTTCGGGGAAAGCTCTGTAAAGTACAAGGTGGGTGGGAGTGTCGGATGAAGGGTTCAGGTCGCCTTCCACCACTTTGCCAGTGTTGACATCTACAACCACCATGTCTGATGCTTTCATTTCGTCATAGCTTACGCCCGACGGTTTGATGACCACGAGACCTTTTTCGCGGTCTATTCCCGACACGTTGCCCCATGTGAAAATGACAAGATTGTGTTTCACGAGGTCAAGATTCGCGCGGAAAACTTTTTCTTTAAGTTCTTCCAACATAATTCTTATAGTTTGAAATTTTGTTCTTCGTTGTATGCTTTATTGTTGAACCGATAGAGATATGCACCACGTTTGGAGCCGGTCTTGTCTATCAGCTCTGTCTTCTCGATAAAATCCATTTCCTTGATGCGCTTGCGGAAATTGCGCTTGTCCACTTCCTCACCGCAAACCGCTTCGTAGAGACGCTGTAGCTGTGTGAGTGTGAACAGGCTGGGCAGCAGACGGAAACTGATGGGTTCGTGTGAAATCTTGTCTTGCATTATGCGGCGTGCCTTGACCACCATGTCGTTGTGGTCTGAATACATTTGGGGCAATTCGTCAATGTTTATCCATTCCACTTCATGCTGTTTACGGAGGGTCTCATCATAATCCTTGGTGTTTATCAGGGCATAATATACTATTGATATTACGCGCTCGCCGGGATCACGATCTACATTACCGAAAGCACCTACCTGCCGCATGTAAAGGTTGCGCAGTCCTGTCAGCTCGAAGAGCACACGGTTTGCGGCATCGTCAATACTTTCATTATTGTTCACGAATCCTCCATAGAGTGACCATTGTCCATAACCCGGATTAAGTTTGCGGCGCCCTATAAGTACGCATAGTTTGCCATTGTCAAATCCGAAGATAATGCAATCGACTGATACCAATACTTTGGAATGATTGTAATAGTGGTTTTGTCGCATTTCTTCTTTTGTAGACTTTTCGGTAGGGGTGTCAGTATGGATCATATATTATTGATAGACATGATATTATCGAGCCTCCGTCCTGTAGATATGTTAACACAGGACGGAGGTTCTTTTTATTACCAGAAGTAGATGTAGAACGCAGCTGTGATGGCGAGGATGATGATAGAATGTATAACATCCCACTTGTTCCAGCTTGCGCGCGTCACAGCACGTTGTTCGGGGGTTGATGTGCCGAATACCAGTCCCTGAATCTTGTTTGCGCTCGGAGCTTCAGTCATGAGGCTTACTGCGATAACGACGATGATGCAGAACAGGAACATCCATCCGCAGAAGAACAGCCAGTTGAGGTCGTAGAACAGATATTTGAATGTGCTGTCGGCCACTTCGCCTGCGTTGCTGTAGTATACTTTTGCTCCTAAACGTGTCAGACCGACAATCATGCCTGCAATGAGTCCCCACATTCCGCCCTTGGCAGATGTGCGCTTCCAGCAAATACCGAGAAGGAAGGCTGCAGCGATACCCGGAGCAAGTACTGATTGAACGTCCTGCAGATAGGTGTAGAGCACATCGCCCACACTGCGCATGATGGGTATCCAAAGAATGCCGAGAATAACGATTACCACGGTGGCAGCTTGTCCGATGGCCACGAGTTTCTTTTCCGGTGTCTCCGGCTTGAAACGCTTGTAGAAGTCGATGGTGAAGAGCATTGCCGATGAATTGAACAGTGAGGCTAATGAACTCATGAGGGCTGCAAGAATACCGCATACCACGAGACCTTTTACTCCGGCAGGCAACAGCTTGGCTACCAATGTCGGGAACGCAGCGTCGGCATTGGGGGTGCCATTGAGCATGGGGAGGAACCCTTCGCCACCGGCACCTATATACTTCTGATGGAGTGCATAGGCAATCATGCCGGGGATGAGGAACAGGAATACGGGCAGAAGTTTCAGGTAAGCACCGAAGATGGTACCGCGACG
>NZ_URNN01000124.1 GCF_900549175.1 uncultured Prevotella sp.
GGGCTCGAACCCAAGACCCCAACATTAAAAGTGTTGTGCTCTACCAGCTGAGCTAACGGATCCCGGCTAATTACATGTAATCTGTAAAAGCGAGTGCAAAGGTAATGCTTTATTTTGTAACCACCAAATATTTGCCGATTTATTTTTTTCGGATGCACGGTTCTCTTTCATTTAAATTTTAATTGCCATGCCAAATATTTAACCGAATATCTGAACTTATATCGCAATTTTTTATTGATAAATTCAGGCTTGAGGTTTGGATTTCCGTTTTGAATGAGACAATACCTGAAATCTGAACTTATATCGTTTTTGAGATGAGATAAGCTCAGATTATATGCTCAACAGGAAAGTATGTGCTAAAAAAACAGGCTGAAACAGGTGTGAAAAAATCAGGTCTCGGAACAATTAGAAGGATGGCATAATCTCTTGTTATCCAGTCACAGGTTTCGGCAACGCCCGGTGTCAGTCGTCCTTGGCCTGTTGCGGTGTCTCCGCCGGCTGTCCCGTATGCACCTCCTTAGTCACATACCGTTGGTAATATGCTATTATCAGCGTTGTCAGCGGCAGCGCGATGATGAGGCCGAGAAAACCGAGCAGCGAGCCCCATACCGACAGCGACAGCAGCAGTACGGCAGGATTCAGGCCCATGGCCTTGCCCATGATTTTGGGCACGAGCACCATGTCTGTTATCACCTGTACGATGGCAAACACGGCGAGGGCCGAGGCCAGTACGAGCCAGAAGTTCATGCCCGTGTCGGCCGCCTTCAGGGCGGAGAGGAAGACGATGGGTATGAGTGCGAGCGTATGTACGTATGGTATCAGGCTCATCAGGCCTATCATTATGCCCAGGCCTATGGCCATGGGGAACCCCACGATGGTGAATCCGATGCAGCAGAGTATGCCGATGCACAGTGCCACAAGGCTCTGGCCGCGTATGTAGCTGTTCAGTTCGCGCTCCACGTCATCGGCCAGTTCGCGCCAGAACGGGCGGCTCTTCGGCGGAAACATGCGCATCACGCCGGCCGACAGCTTCTCGTAGTCCATCAGTATGAAGAACATATATAATAAGGTGATAAGCGATGCTATGACGCTCATCAGAACGTTGGCTGTCTTGCCGATGACGGCGAACAGTTTGGGCATGGCCTCCTTGACGGCACCCATCACGTCTTCGTTTTGGAATACGCTCGTTATGGTCTTTTCGTTCTCCTCCACCCACGTGCGTATCGCTGCGGGAAAGTTGGATATGTGTGTCGTCTCGTGCAGATAGCGTCCCACGAGATAGCCCAACCTTTCAAACTGTTCGATCATGGGTGGAATAATCAGATATATGATGCCGCCAATCACTCCTATCACAAATATCAGCGTGACGATGATGGAAGGCACCCTGCCCGGCACGTGCATGCGATACTGCACAAACCTGACGATGGGGTAGAGCAGGTATGCCAGCAGCCAGGCGATGAAGAACGGCAGCAGTACACTGCTCAGATAGTTCACCATGTAGATGATGGCGGCGGCGAGCAGTGCGCCGAGCATCCATCTTACGAATCTGTCGAATGTGATGGTCATGGCCTTTCTGTATGTTTTTTTAGTTTCAGCACTTTTCCGTGGCCTTGCGGTAACACTCGCGGCACAGCGGCTCATACTCCGACGTCTCGCCGAGCAGCACGCGGCGGTCGCTCTCCACGATACGGTGGCTGACATAAGCCAGGGCACCGCATCTCACGCAGATGGCGTGCACCTTTGTCACATCGTCGGCAATGGCGCACAGCGCGGGTATGGGGCCGAAGGGTATGCCCTTGTAGTCCATGTCGAGGCCGGCCACGATTACGCGTATGCCGCGGTTGGCCAGTTCGTTGCACACCTCCGTGAGGCCGGTGTCGAGAAACTGTGCCTCGTCGATTCCCACCACGTCGATTTCGGACGACAGCAGCAATATCTCCGCCGACGAGCTTATCGGTGTCGACGGGATGGAATGGTGGTCGTGGCTCACCACATCTTCCTCCGAGTAGCGGGTGTCCATGGCCGGCTTGAATATCTCCACCTTCTGGCGTGCAAATTTCGCACGTCGCAGACGTCTTATCAGCTCTTCTGTCTTGCCTGAGAACATAGAGCCGCATACCACCTCAATTCTTCCGGGACGGTGGTTCTCCCCTGTTAAGTTTTCTGTCATTTGGCTGCAAAAGTACGAATACGTTTTAAAAATTGCAAAGATTCTACATTCTTTTTTTGAAGATAGCAAGGAAATCACTACATTTGTCACCAATATGGGGATATTGTATATAGTACCCACTCCGGTGGGGAATATGGAGGACATCACTTTCAGGGCATTGCGCGTGCTGCGCGAGGCCGATGTGGTGCTTGCCGAAGACACCCGCACTACGGGGGTGTTGCTGAAGCACTACGACATACAGAACCGTCTCGTGTCGCACCATAAGTTCAACGAGCACGGCACGTCGGCGGCCGTCGTAGAGCGGCTGCGCGGGGGACAGACGGTAGCTCTGGTGAGCGATGCCGGTACGCCGGGCATCAGCGATCCCGGTTTCTTCCTCGTGCGTGAGGCCGTAAAGGCAGGGGTAGAGGTGCAGTGCCTGCCCGGAGCAACGGCGTTTGTTCCGGCCCTTGTGGCGAGTGGCCTGCCCTGCGACCGTTTCTGTTTCGAGGGCTTCCTGCCTCCCAAGAAAGGCCGCCGCACGCGTCTTGAGGCTCTTGCCGGCGAGCAGCGCACCATGATATTCTACGAGTCGCCCCACCGGCTTGTTAAGACGCTCGTGCAGTTTGCCGAAGTGTTTGGCGCCGACCGTCGGGTGAGTGTGTGCCGCGAAATATCCAAGGTGCATGAAGAGAGCGTGAGGGGAACACTCGCCGAAGTGGCCGACCATTTCACGGTCGAAGAGCCGCGTGGCGAGATTGTCATAATACTGGCAGGCACCGGTGAGCAGAAAGCTGACGGCGGCGCATACGGCGGTGATGACGGAGACAATGACAGCGGCTGTGGCAACGGCAACGATGTCCGGACAACGGCGGGACCGACAGCCCCTGAACTGATATTCGGTGCGGCACCCTCGGGCGATAACGGCAGGCGTGAGCGCAAATCGAAAAGGCACCGGCGTGAAGAGTAGCCGTATAGTGGTATAGGCCTCCTTATGGTTTGATGGTCTGAGGAGGCGGAAACGAAATAAGATAAACTTAAAACAAGAGAAGATATGAAAAAACTGTTATTTATCGGTCTGTGCCTGATGGCCGTGGTGTCCTGCAAGCAGGAAGCGCCAAAAGTGGACACGGAGGCTCTGCGTCAGCGCGACTCTCTCAATCAGGTGATAACACAGAGAGACAACGAAATCAACGACATGCTGGCAACCTTCAACGAGATAGAGGAGGGGTTCCGCGAAATCAACGAAGCGCAGAACCGTGTGAGTGTGGCCAAGCAGGGTGAGGGTGCCACGAGGACGCAGCGTATACGTGAGAACATACAGTTCATACAGTCGACCATGCGTCAGAACCGTGACCTCATCAACAAGTTGCAGCAGCAACTCCGTGAGAGCACCGTCAAGGGTGAGCAGTTCAAGCGCACCATCGAGAACCTGACTCAGCAACTCGTTGAGAAGGAGGCCGAACTGCAGAAACTGCGTGCCGAGCTGGATGCCAAGGACATACACATCACCGAACTTGACGAGCAGATAGCCGGACTGAACACCAACGTGTCGGAACTGAAGGAGGAAAGCTCGCAGAAGACCACCACCATCAATGCCCAGGACAAGCAGCTCAACACCGCCTGGTTCGTATTCGGAACAAAGGATGAGCTCAAAGAGCAGAAGATTCTTGTTGACGGCAAGGTGCTGCAGTCAAACTTCAACCGCGACTACTTCACCAAGATAGACATCCGCATCGACAAGGAGATAAAACTGTATTCGCGTTCGGCAAAGATGCTCACATCGCATCCGGCCGGCAGTTACACTCTCGAGCGCAATGCCAACAAGCAGTATGTGCTGCGCATCACCAATCCGCAACAGTTCTGGAGCACAAGCAAGTATCTCGTGGTGCTGGTGAAATAAAGAAACAAGGGGCTGTATCAAAATAAGGTTCATGCAATGTGCGTGAACCTTATTGTGATACATTTTCGTCGTTACAGTAAGATGCCGGGGCCGTTGCCGGGTTGTCATTCCTACCATATTATATTGCGGCAAACGTTATCCGTTTGCCTGCTCATAATCGCCATCGGATAGCTTAAATGTGTTTTTTTTGTGAAAAAGTTCTTTATTGTTATAAATAATATGTAGTTTTGCAAGCGTAATTAATATATTAAGTGTCATTTTGCAAAATAATCAGTGATAAAATGAAGAAGATAGTTCTCATGATTTTTATGGCCGTGGCATTTGCGCTGCAGGCCTCGGCACAGTTGCCGTCGATAGAGTTGAAGGACATCAACGGAAAGACCGTGCGCACAGACCAGTTGTCGAACGACGGCAAACCGTTCATAATCTCATTCTTTGCCACATGGTGCAAGCCCTGCAACCGCGAGCTCTCGGCCATCAGCGAGGTATACGACGAGTGGCGTGAGGAAACGGGGGTGAAGGTTATTGCAGTGAGCATAGACCAGGCACAGAATATTAATAAGGTGAAACCTCTCGTAGACAACAACGGATGGGAGTATGAAGTGCTGCTCGACCCCAACAGCGACTTCAAGCGTGCGCTCGGCATACAGATGATACCCTATGTGCTCATTGTCGACGGAAAGGGTAACATCGTCTACAAGCACAACGGATATACCGAAGGCGGCGAGGCCGAACTCATAGAGAAGGTACGCGAACTTCTGAAATAACCGCACTTTTAAGAACATTATCGAGATGACAATAAGCAACAGACTTTTATGTCTTTTTGCCGCGGTGTGCCCTGTGCTCACGGCATCGGCACAGGATGACGGACAGAAGACACTCAGCGTCACGGGAAGCATACAGAGCGACGTACTCATTCCGCAGGAGGACAACAAGATAGGTACCGGCGAATACAGCGACTGGGGACTTACCAACACTTATGTCGACGTGAACGTGATGAGCCGCTACAACGACAGCGAATATCTTGAAGCCGGTGCCCGGCTGGAATATCTGGAGCATCCGCTGCCCGGATTCGACAGAAAGTTCAAGGGATGGGGACTCGGCAATGCCTATGTGAAGTTTTATATGAAGAAACTGGAGGTTACCGCCGGTAACTTCTACGAGCAGTTCGGTTCGGGCTTCATCCTCCGCACATACGAGGAGCGCAGTCTCGGCATCGACAACTCGTTGCTCGGCGGACGCGTGGTGGTGAAACCCGTCGACGGACTGACGGTGAAGGCCCTCAGCGGAAAGCAGCGCAACTACTGGTCGTACAATGATGCCCTGATATCGGGTGCTGACGTGGAGATAGGTCTCGACCGGTGGATACGTCCGCTCGGTGAGAGCGGAACATATCTCACCCTCGGCGCTTCGTTCGTCAACAAGCACGAAAAGGATGAGGTGATAATGACCGATGTCGATCACCGTCTCAACCTGCCGCAAAATGTCAATGCCTTCGACGTGAGGGCACGCCTGCAGCGCGGCGGCTTCAGTCTTCTGGCGGAGTATGCGCAGAAGACGCAGGACCCCGTTTACGACAAACGTTACCCGTATATCTACCGCAAGGGTTATGTGGCCATGCTCTCGGGTTCTTACTCGAAGCGCGGCATGAGCCTGCTGTTGCAGGCCAAGCGCAGTGACAACATGGCGTTCAAGAGCCGCCGCACGCTCGATGAGGGTGCCCTTACGTCATCGTTCATCAACCATCTGCCGGCGTTCACCCTCGACCACACCTATGCTTTGGCCGCCCTCTATCCTTATGCCACCAATGCCAACGGCGAGTGGGCATATCAGGCCGAGCTGGGCTACAACTTCAAGAAGCATACGCTGCTCGGCGGAAAATACGGCATGAAGGTGAAAGTGAACTACTCGCACGTGCACGGCATCAACCGTACCGACCGCGACGGCGGCACGCCCGGCACCGACGGCTACGGCTCTTCGTTCTGGAAGTGGGGTGACGGCATGTACTATCAGGATTTGGACGTACAGGTGGAGAAGAAGCTGACCAAACAGTTCAAGCTCAACCTTATGTATATGAACCAGTTCTACAACCAGACCGTGGTGGAGGGCCACGGAGGTATGATTCACTCCGACATATTCGTGGCTGAGGGCAAGTATCAGTTCAACCGCAAGTTCACCCTGCGTGGCGAGGCACAGTATCTGTCTACCGACCACGAGAGCGGCGACTGGATGTTCGGGCTGCTCGAACTCTCCATCCTGCCGCGCTTCATGGTTACGGTGAGCGACATGTACGGCCGCCCCGACATCGACGGTGCTTATCAGGACAAGGAGCACTACTATTCGGGATACGTCACCTATACCCATGGTGGCCACAGGCTCCAGTTGGGTTACGGACGCACACGTGCCGGCTACAACTGTTCGGGCGGTGTGTGCCGTTATGTTCCGGCATCGAAGGGTGTCACCGTTTCGTACAATTATAATTTCTAAGCCAACAAAGTTATGATGAAGATAAGAAGTATAATGTGTGCCGTGGCCTGCGCCGCCCTGACACTGACTTCATGCGATGAGATAGACAAGAACGACAGGTTTATAAAGGTGGACTCGGGCATTGTCACCCCGCCGGACAATCCGGATGATCCGGACAGGCCGACATCGGTGCAGCGCTCGGTGTTGATAGAAGACTTCACTGGGCAGATGTGCGTAAACTGCCCCAATGCCGTGCCGATGATAGAGCAGCTGGAAGAGGCTTATCCGGGAAAGATTGTTGCTGTGGCCATACATTCGGGCATGGTTTTCCCGACAACCATCGGCAATCTGGCCCTGCAGACCGATACGGGCGAGCAGTATTACAAGGATGCCGGCAGCCCGGCACAGCCTTCCGGACGCATAGGGCGTGCGGGCGGAACATACCTTCCCGACAGATGGATACTTCAGGCACAGAGCGTGTTGCGCGAGCAGTCGCCCGTGGCTCTCAAGGTTACAAACGCCTACGACGAGGCTGCACGCAAGGTGTCGGTAAGTGTAGAGGCTTACGGAGTGGATGCCGCTTCGGGCAATCTGCAGTTGTGGCTCACCGAAGACAGTATAGTGGCTCCGCAGATCATGCCGTCGGGCACGACTAATATGAAATACGTACACAACCATGTGTTCCGTGCTGCGGTGAACGGTGCTTACGGCGAAACGTTTGCCATAGCCAAGGGCGAGGACAAGACCGTTGAGGCCGAGGCCACTCTCGCCGACCATTGGGTGGCGGAGAACATGTCGGTGGTGGCCTTTGTGTACAATGGCGACGGCGTGCTTCACGTGGTGAAAACTCCCGTTATAGCCAAGGCGGACGAGCCGGAGGAGGAAGAATAGAAGATATATAAAACATTTTGAAGACTTACTTAATATTATAGTATATGAAGATTTTTACAAGAACATTGTTTGTTGTTATGGCCCTCATGGGATTGCATGTGGGTGCAAATGCACAGGTGGACAACACATTCCGTTTTGTTGACCAGAAGACAGGAAATGAGATTCCCGACGGGGGAACCTATACGGCTGTGGCCGAACTGATAGACAAAATGCCGGAAATGCCGGGAGTGGTAGTCGTTATTGAGGCTAAGTTTGATATTGATGTGGAGAACACAACCAATGAAGTGGCATATGTAGGGGCACATGTCGTTTCGGAAGAGTTGGCAGGCGGCAAGTTGCAGTTCTGCTTCCCCACGCAATGTCCTCAGAATGTTCCTTTGGATTATGTTGTCCCAGAAGAACAGACAGGAACGATGGCGGCTGGTGAAAAGAAAGAGCTTCGGTCTGAATGGACAGCAACGAAAGGACAGTATGGCACAGCCCGGTTTACCGTGCAGTTGAGAACCATGGAAGTTACCAAATGGATAGAAAAGGGTGGTATCAAGCTACCGTCTGAATATGCTTTTAAGGCTAATGGCCCGAAGATAACAATCAACTGTATCTATGCTGACCCGGCAGGAGTTAATGACGTAAAGGCCACAGGCCTGACTACCTACAACGTCTATGACATGACAGGGCGCCGCGTGGTGGAAAACGGCACCGAAGCCGATGTGCAGTCGCTCGGCAAGGGTCTCTTTGTGCGTGAAACCGTCATCGGAGGCAAGCGCGTGAGTGCGGAAAAGATTGTCAGATAACACATTATTTATAATTTAAAATCAACACAATGAAGAAAATTTTACTAACATTGGTCGCTTTCCTGATGACTGTAGGCATGGCTACGGCACAGAGCGGCAAGACATTCAAGTTGGATGTAAAAAAGGCCGGTACGGCTGTCGTTCAGAAGCGTGGTGGAATTATCGACCTGAACAAAAAAAGTATGCAGAAAGCTCCGCAGAAGATAACGCTGGCCGACAACCAGAAACTGATGGGACCGTATACCACTGACGAAGTGGCAACATCAGAGCAGGGTGTGGGTCTGCCGGGATATCCGGGAGAACTTGGTGTGGCTACGTTGTTGGATGCAAGCGAATTGGCAAGATTTGATGGCGGTAACATTGTCCAGTTTCGTTACGGTCTTGCAAATGTCGCTACGGTAAATTCCGTGTTCATGTATCTTGTTGATGAAAATGGAAAGTTTGTCGAGCTGTTTAATGAGAAGGTGACGGACGCTTCCGTTGCCGGATGGAATACGGTGACTCTCAGCAAGCCTTACACTCTCAATCTTACGGGTGTGGAAGAGATTCTTATGGGTTACTATTATGTGCAGAGCAATGCCAACAACGGCCAGTATTATAATGTAGAATGTTATCCGTTGTCTGTAACCGGTGATTTGGCACTGGCCACACCAACGCTTGTTTATGGCAATCTCGGACAGGGACAGGGATGGTACAACATATCTACCCAGTCGTATGGAAGTCTCAGCGTGCAGGCTGTTGTGGAAAATAATTATGTTGACTATGATCTTGGTTTGAAGAACCTTACGACATCAGTCCTTAACAAGTCTGGAGAGAAAACGGAATTTTCATTTGTATTAAGCAGTTTCGGAAAACAGGTTCCACAAACATATTCACTGGATGTTGCTTTGGATGGAAAGTTGATGGAAACTTTAGATACGCCTGTGGCTTTGGTTGACGGCTCGCTCGTACATACCTACAATATCGTTTTGCCGTCTGACCTTACAACAGGCAAGCATACCTTGAAAATTTCTGTAGCCAAGATAAATGGTGATGCTCCTGCAAATAATACTGACGATGATGAGACGACAGCCGAGTTCACTGTTTACAGCCAGTCGTTCCCGCATCAGAAACAGCTTGTGGAGCATTTCACGTCTACTTCTTGCACATACTGCCCCTTGGGCGATGCCGTGCTTACAGCTCTTGAGGGCAAGCGTAATGACATTGCCCGCGTGTCTGTGCATGGCATTCAGAATCCCAATTATCCAGACCCGTACTATATTGAGGCTTGTGATGTAATAATGTATTATGAAGAGATGAACGGTTTCCCCAGTGCATCGTACAACCGCGTGGCATTTGATTTCGACACGGGCGAAGGGCTGACACTTGCACAGACTCTCGGTTATAACGCGAATTACAAGGATCAGGTTGCTGCCTTGTTGAGTGAGGCTATCGATGAGAACGGCAATGAATATCCTTCGTTTGCAAGCATCAATGTTGCCGCCAACTATAACCCGACAGACGGTAAACTGACGGTAAAAGTGAACGGTGAGACAATAGAGGGCTTTACCCAGGTGATGGGCGAAGATGCAGTGCTGAATGTGTGTCTTGTAGAGGACGGCCTCGTTTCAAGGCAGCTTAACAATGGTCGTTGGATTACCGCATATACTCACAACAACGTATTGCGCAAGTATGTGAGCAATGTAGCCGGAGATGCCATCAACTTCAACGGCAACTCTTACGAGAACGATTATGTGGTGGACTTCGCTTCCAACTGGAAACCGGAAAACATGCGTGTTGTGGCTTTCATCAGCCGTCCGCTCATGTCGGAGAGTATCTTTGACAAGTTTGTCACCAATACGGAGACGGCTGCACTTACAGTAGGCGACCCCGCCGGTATTGAGTCGGCTAAAGGTGATGTCAACGGTGTTTCGGAGGTTGCACGTTACACAACAAACGGTGTGCGTCTCTCTGCTCCGCAGAATGGCATCAACATCGTCAAGATGAGCAACGGCGAGACCCGCAAGGTGGTAGTTTATTAAAAAAATCTCCTGCCCCGCGGGGCAGGAGATTTTTTTAGGAGTTAAGGAGTTAAAGGAGTTGTCGCTCCCTGCGGTCGCTCAGGAGTTAAAGCCAATACCGGCATAAAGGATTCGCTTGGATATGAATCGTTTAGAAAAGAACGAGTTTTATTCATGACCAAATCATCCTTTATGCCGGTATTGGCTTTAACTCCTGAGCGACCGCAGGGAGCGATAACTCCTT
>NZ_URNN01000125.1 GCF_900549175.1 uncultured Prevotella sp.
ACACAGAGTTATTATGCCCCTCTGTGTCTCCGTGTCTCTGTGTTCAAATAAAATCTTTGCGGCCTTTGCGTTTAAAATAATCTCTGCAAAACATTCCCGTTGGCGGATTTGTTACTTCGGCTCCGTAACGGTGTTACAAGGCTCAAGTAACGGTGTTACGAGGCCTAAGTAACAACGTTACCCGAGCCTTGTAACACCGTTACGAGACTTTCACGACCGTCCGATTACATCTTCACGCTGAGTTTCTTCCCGGTGTAAGCCACGGTGCGCGACGTGCCGTCGGGCAGCTTCACGGTGAAGCTGCGCTTCTGAGGCATGCCGGGATATGATCCGCGGCGCTGGCCGATGGTGAGGGTGCGGCGGGCGTCGCTCCATGTGAGCTGTATCTCCATGCGCTCGCCGCGCTCATAACCGTAGCCGTCGCCCTCGTCTTCATAGAGCGTGAACGAGCCGTCGGCACCGGGGTAGACGCGGAGTTCAAGCTCTGACCAGTCGCGTCCGGCAGTCGACTGCATCTCGCGGCCAACGGGGACGATGCCGCCGGCCCGGATGAACATCGGGATGGTGCCGATGGTGGTAGTCAGGGTTATATCCTGACCGCCGTCATAACGCCGGCCGGTGTTGAAGTCGTACCATACCGTCGGCGTACTGTCGGAGGACGGAAGATAGACCTTGGCCGTCTTCTGCGCGGCAAAGTCGACGCTGATGTCGGCTCCGCCGTCGGCATTGTCCTTCTTGTCCCATCCGCTCATCTCGTCCGTCTTCACTATCTTCTCGGGCGTGTACTGCGCGTGCACCACGGGAGCTGCCAGTATGTTGCGGCCGAACATGAACTCATGGGCCATGTCCCACGTGCGGCGGTCGCCGTAGAACTCGGCAGCCAGGGGGCGCATGTAGCTGTCGTCATTGGCCGTCACCTGCCACGCCGTGCTATATATATAAGGTAAGAGACGGTAGCGCAGCTTTACGGTATTCACCAAGGCATCGTATACTGGCTCGCCGGCCTTACCATAAAGATAGAACTCACGTGGCACATCGGTGCCATGACTGCGCATCACGGGGCAGAACATCGTATACTGTATCCAGCGCACATAGAGTTCGCGGTAAAGAGGGTTGTTTGCGCCTCTGCTTTCTCTTTTTCCCTTGTTGTATGCTCCGGCAAAGAAGCCTCCGCCGTCGCTGTTGTAGTTGGGGTTGCCGGTGAGCGTGAAGTTCAATCCGGCGGGAATCTGCGCACGCAGGCTCTCCCACGACGAACCCACATCGCCGCTCCACACGTTTGAGGCGTAGCGCTGCTGTCCGGCGAAGCCCGAGCGGGTCATGATGAAGACACGCTTGCTTGAATCGGCAGCCAACTGATGGTCGTGCACGCCGCCGACAGTGGCCAGCGGGTAGGCATTGCGCAGGCGGCGGAACGTGGCGGTGCGCATGTCGCCCACCTTGGTGTCAAGATCGGCGGGCTGCATATTCATATTGTCTGGCTCGGTAGAGTCCATCCACCATCCGTCGATGCCCATCTTGTGGAGACGCTGGAGATTCTGCCAGTAGATGTCGCGGCTCTCCGTGGCGTAAGGGTCGTAGCAGCACACGCCGCTGGGATAGTCCATGCGCGGCGGCCACTGGCTCTCGATGCCGCTCTGCGGCCACGTCTGGAACTTGAAGAGGCGGTTCCTCTCTGACAGTTCGCGATAGCCCTTGGTCTGCGGACCGAAGCTGCTCCAGATGGTTATCATCAGTTTGGCGTCCTGACGGTGAATGTCGTCGATATAGTTCTGAGCGTTGCCGAAGCCCTCGCCGAGGAACTCCATGGCGTTCCACAGATAGTGCGAGCCCCAGTACTGCCAGTCCTGCACGATGCAGTCGAGCGGTATGCCCAGTTCGCGGTACTTGCGGACCACGCCCACGGTCTCGCCGAGCGACTTGTAACGCTCCTTCGACTGGAAGAAACCGTATGACCAGAGCGGCATCATCGGCACCCGGCCGGACAGCGTGCGCACGAGCGCGGTGGTCTTGTCGAGCGAGCCGCCGTACATGAAGTAGTAGTCTACGCCGTCGCCCACATCGGAACGGAACTGCATGCCGTTCTCGTCGTCATCGAAGTTTGTCGGCGAATAGTTGTCCCAGAAGAGTCCCCAGCCCTTTATGCTCTGTATGACGTTCTGATAGTCTTCCAGATTCGACTGCACGACATGGCGGTGGGTTCCGCGGCGGTTCATCCTTCCGTCCTGAAGTATGCCGAGGCCGTAGATAGGTTCGTCGGCTCCGAGGGTGAACGACTGGTTGACCCTGAAGCCGCCGGCATCGGCCCCGCCGGTGATGGCCTCAAGCGAGAAGTCTTTCTCGGCGAGCAGCGCGCCGCCATCTTTTGCGGTAAACGTGACGCGGCCGGTACGGCTGTCCACGCGCACCGTCAGCCTGCGGCTGCCGACGGTCACCGTGCCGCCATCATCGCGGCGCGTCACCTTCACGTCTGCCGGCGTCATGGTCACGGCGAGGCTCTTCTGCATGGCCGTGCCGTCAGTGGCCGTCTTCGTTATGCGCACAATGTTGTCGGCATAAAACGTCACGCCGACAACGCCTTTACCTGTCTGTACCTTCACACCCTCCGCCCAAACAGCGGGAGCAAGGAAGAGCATCAGCAGCATCGCTGCAAGAAATGCTTTGGTTGTTGATGATTGTCTGTTCATTGATACTTATTGTTTGATCATTAATTTTATGTCAATTTTCTCCGTCACCGTCAAAAGGCACTTGCAAAGATAAAGCAAAAACAAGAGAAAGCGCATGTATTAATGTTGATTTGACAATGCACAAATGTTGAAAAGCCCGATAAACAGTGGCTTTTCAACATTTGTGCAAGTATGGGGACAGGTCATTGTTTTTTCCATTCGTCATTCCCGGTATATTCCGACGGCCGGCAGCCGTACTGCTGCATGAAGCATTTGCTGAAATATCCGGGACTGCTGAAGCCGGTCATCTCGGCCACTTCGGCTATGCTGCGGCCGCCCCCGGCTATAAGCTCGGCGGCACGGGTGAGGCGGATGGTGCGGATGAAGGCCACGGGCGACTTGTCCATCGCGGCCATCAGCTTGCGGTAGAGTCCGGTGCGCTCCATGCAGAGATCGCGGCTAAGCTGCTCCACGGAATACGACGGGTTGGACATGTTCTTCTCGACGAACGCCGTGGCGCGGTTCATGAACTCTATCTCCTGACTGCTCATCTGCGGGCGGCCGTCGGTCTCCTCGCGGTCGGACAGCACGACACTGGCCGAACTCTCAAGCCGGCTGCACTTCTCGACGAGACTCTGGATGCGCGTCAGCAGCATGTCCTCGCGGCGCTTACGCTCCGCCTTGCGGCTGATGGAGCGGGTGTAGGCACGAACGGCGGCGAAGACCGTGAGGATGAGAATCAGCGCGTAGGCAGTGTATGCCCACATAGTGGCCCACCACGGACTGCGGATAACAAGTACGAGGCGCCGCACGCCGCCGTCCCAACGGTCGGCACGGGCCGAAGCCATCACCTCGATGGTGTACGTACCGGGCTGCATGCCGACAAACGAGAGGTAGAGCTGGCCGCGCTCGTCAACCATGTTGCCGGCCGAGTCGGCGCTTACGACATGCCATGCCTTGTCCTGCTCCACGATGCGGTAGCGGTAGAACGTGCTGCGCGGCCGCACGAACTTCATGGCCGAGAACTGGAAGGCCAAGGCATTGTCCGAGTGCTTCATCGTCAGCCGATCGGTGAACGCGGCGTCGGCCGTCATGCCGCTCTCGCCGACACCGAGCCTGCGGCCGTGCAGGAAGACTGACGTTAATACAGGGGTGAGCGTCGGAGAATATTCGCGCGTGTCGAAAACTCCGTTCAGTGGCGAACTGTAGAACACGCCCTTGTCGTAGCTGCCGAGCCAGATGCCTCCCTCGCGGTCCTGACAGATGGTGTTGAAGCCCGTGGCGAGCATCGTGCCGTCGGGCAGACGCAACTCGGGATAAAGCGTGCGGGAACCGGTGGCGAGATCGAAGAGCCAATAGCCCCGGTCGGTGGAGATATACGCCTTGCGCTCGGGCGTGACGATGAGCGTGTGCAGGTTATAGTCGCACTCGAAGAGCCGCCGCCATTCGCCCGTGCGCGGGTTGAACGAAAGAAACAGCGACCGGCGGCCCATGCGCGTCTGGTAGAACATGCCGTCACTGCCGCGCACCACGAGCGAAGTCCGGTCATGCAGCGGTGCCTCGTCGCGGCTGTAGGCACGGTATACCGACAGCGGACGCCCGCCCTTCGCGCCGAACACCGACACTGAACCGTCGCTCGTGAAGACGTATGTCCGTCCGCCGTATGTGTCAAGGTCCTGCACGCGGCCGCTGCCGTCGGGCATCAGCAACCCGGCCGTACCGTCATCGCGCCTCACCGTGCGGCCGTCCACAGTCCAGACATATCCCTGCGTGTCAACGTAGAAGTCACCGACCGGCCTTGCCCCCGCTGCCCCACCCCCTTTTGCGCCCGCAAGCAACGCCGTGCAGCTGTCGACGAAGCACAGCGTACGCAGGTCGAGACAAACCACCTGCCACCTGTTCTTCACCCACAGGCGGTCGTAACGGTCGACAAACAGTTTGGTAAACCCGTCGTAATCCGGTAGCGGCGCGTATGCCGTGCTGTCCTTGCGTATGGCCTTGAACTGCGTGCCGTCGTACAGGCACACGTCGCTCTCTGTATCTACGACAATACGTCCGTCCTTCAGCTGCATCATCTGAAGCACATGCTCGCCGCTCAGTCCCTGCTCGCGGTTGAAAGAATAAAATGTCTTTTCCGCCGCGAAAAGGGCAACGGAAAAGACATTAAAACATAACAGCAGTATCGCTGACGCATGCCTTGCCATAGTCATGGGTGTATATATTGTACTTAATACAGGTTTTCGTCGTTGCCATAAAGTATCCAGCCTAATTCATCACACACTGTGTGGCGAATTGGATAAAACAAGCTGCTCATACTCCACAATGTATCTGCCTACTTGCCAATATGCTTCCACGGTAATGGAATTTACAGTCCGGGCTATTTGTCTGCGCGCGTTGTCAAGCATCTGTTTGATTTGTACAAAAAGATGCTCTTCGGGATTATTCTGTGGTGTCGGATTAGCTGCCATTTAAAATATAGTTTATTTTGCGAAGATACTAATATTTCTGCATATATCTTTCATTCAACAAAACAAATTTGCCAATTACACCAAAATATCAGGCAATATGTTTACAAATGGAAAAGACGGTATGTCAAAATACCGATTACGGCGGAATGGCATCGTTTCAAAACACTTTTTTATTCGGGCTACGCAACGTTTCGCCATGTTACGGATTTCATGACGCATTCTTGAATATTCCTGAATATAAAGGACTAAACGCTTTTTTTTGAAGTTTTTCACACACAATTACAAATAAATGGTTATCTTTGTACCAAGTTATCATAACGGGCTGAATCAATACTGTTCCCTTGTCATGACTGAAAGAAATATACGAGAATGATTTTGTAACATTAACCAAACATAAATTGAGTATGAAAGATTTTCTAAAGCACACCCTCGCCACTGTTGCCGGCATCATCGTCGCTTCAGTGATAATGGGCATTATCGGCATCGTTGCCATTATCGGAATGATTGCCTCTGAAGAGACAACAACCAAAGTCAAGGATAACTCCGTATTCGTGCTCAACCTCTCCGGCACACTCGAAGAAAGAGCCAAACAAGACGTCTTCGCACAGTTCACCGGCAACGTGAGCGAAAACCTGGGACTCGATGACATACTGTATGCCATTAATGAAGCCAAAGACAACAAGGACATAAAAGGTATATATATCGAGGCAGGAGCCTTCATCAGCGATTCGCCCGCATCGTCACAGGCCATAAGAAACAGTCTGGCCGACTTCAAGAAAAGCGGGAAATGGATAGTGGCATACGGTGAGACATACACCCAGACATCATATTATATATGTTCTGTGGCCGACAAGGTGCTGCTCAACCCACAGGGTATGGTCGACTGGCACGGCATGGCAGCACAGCCAATGTTCCTGAAAGACCTGCTGGCCAAATTCGGGGTGAAATTCCAATTAGCCAAAGTCGGCAAATATAAGAGCGCCCCCGAGATGATGACAGCCGACAAGATGAGCGACCCCAACCGCGAACAGGTTACGGCATACATCAACGCCATCTGGGACGTGATGCTTACCGACGTTGCAGCAAGCCGCAAGCTGAGCAAGGACACGCTCAACGCCTACGCCGACAGATACATGGCCTTCTCCGACCCCCAGGACTATGTCAAGACGAAACTCGTTGACAAACTGCTGTACAACGACGAAGTGAAGAAGGAGATTAAGGCAATGCTGAAAATAAAGGATGACAAGAAAATAAACAGCCTGTCGATGAGCCAAATGCTCAACCTGCCTGACAACGGCAAGAAAAAGGGTGACGAGATTGCCATATACTATGCCTATGGCGACATCGTGACAACCAATACCGGCGGAGTGACAGGCAAAGCCTGCATAGCGTCGGAGGACGTATGCCGCGACCTCGACAAACTGGCAAAAGATGACGATGTGAAAGCCGTGGTGCTCAGAATAAACTCAGGCGGCGGCAGTGCATACGCTTCGGAGCAGATATGGCACTCGGTAATGAACATCAAGGCCAAAAAGCCGGTAGTGGTTTCCATGGGCGGTATGGCCGCATCGGGCGGATACTACATCAGTTGTCCGGCCAACTACATCTATGCCGAGCCGACCACACTTACCGGCAGCATCGGCATATTCGGCATGTTCCCCGACATCAGCGGACTGCTCACCGAAAAGCTCAGTGTGAAGTTTGACGAGGTAAAGACCAACAAACACAGTGCATTGGGCACGATGGCACGTCCTTTCAACGAAGAGGAGATGAGCATCCTCGAAGCATATGTCGACCGGGGCTACTCACTGTTCCGCAAGCGTGTGGCAGACGGACGCAAGATGAAGGTGGAAGCCGTGGAAGAGATTGCACAAGGACGTGTATGGATAGGCCGTGATGCACTGAAAAACAAACTTGTAGACGGCATGGGCGGTCTCGACAAGGCCGTGGCCAAGGCTGCCGAACTGGCCAAACTAAAAGAACATCATACAGCCGACTACCCCGCACAACCCGACTGGATGGAGCAGCTGATGGCAAAGACCGGCAGCAAGAGCTACATAGACGAACAGCTCAGGGAGACACTCGGCGAATACTACGCACCGTTCTCCTTCGTAAAGAACATCAGCAATCAGGATGCCATACAGGCACGCCTGCCCTATCACATCATATTAAAATAAAAAGAGACACAGGCTACATGGAAGGCGACTTCATCAAGACGAATAACTGGTTGCTGCCACTGAGCTGGATTTACGGCTTTTTCGTCAGACTCCGCAACACACTCTTTGACGTGGGGGTGCTGAAAAGCCGCAGTTTTGACATACCGATGATATCGGTTGGCAACATCACCGTGGGGGGTACAGGCAAGACCCCTCACGTGGAATATCTTATAAGACTCCTGCAAGACAAGTTCAATGTAGCCGTACTCAGCCGCGGATACAAGCGCAAAACCAGCGGATTCATTATGGCAGACAAGGAGTCGACGGTGAAAGACATCGGCGACGAACCTTACCAGATGAAACAGAAATATCCCAATGTGACCATTGCCGTGGATAAGGACAGGCGCAACGGCATAATGAGACTGACGGAAAACGAGTCGGGCAAGGACATCGACGTGGTGCTGCTCGACGATGCCTTCCAGCACCGTTATGTAAAGCCGGGCATCAACATACTGCTCGTCGACTACCACAGGCTTATCATCTACGACAAGCTGTTGCCTGCCGGACGCCTGCGCGAACCTCTCTCGGGAAAGAACCGGGCGGACATTGTCATCGTCTCCAAATGCCCGCGCGACCTCAAACCTATGGAGTTCCGCGTCATCACCAAGGCCATGAGCCTCTACCCTTACCAGCATCTCTACTTCACCACACTCGACTACGACGCGCTGCATCCCATATATTGCGGTGATGAACGGGCATTAAGCACAATATCTGCCGACGAAAACATACTGCTCGTCACCGGTATCGCGTCGCCACGCCAGATGATAGTAGACCTCACGCCCTATTCCGAACACATACACCCCATGACATTCGGCGACCATCATGCTTTCACCGCAAAAGATGTGGAGAGGATAAATGAGGCGTTCGACGCCCTCCCCTCACCCAAACTTATAATAACAACGGAGAAAGACGCCACGCGCATCTTCGGACTGAAAGGGCTTAGCGACGAGGTTAGGCACAACATATACACTCTGCCGCTGAAAATAAAATTCATGCTCGGACAAGAAGAAACGTTTAACGAAAACATTATAGGCTATGTACGAAAAAATTCAAGAAACAGCATCCTGGTTAAAGCAAAGGATGACCACAAGTCCAAAAACGGCAATCATTCTGGGAACAGGCCTCGGACAATTAGCTTCAGAAATAACTGACACTTACGAGTTCGCATACAGCGACATACCCAATTTTCCCGTCTCGACTGTAGAGGGACACAGCGGAAAACTGATTTTCGGAAAACTCGGCGGTAAGGACATCATGGCCATGCAGGGCCGTTTCCACTACTACGAGGGTTACTCGATGAAAGAAGTTACATTCCCCATCCGCGTGATGTACGAGCTGGGCATTGAGACTCTGTTTGTGTCGAACGCCTCCGGCGGAATGAATCCGGAGTTCAAAATCGGCGACCTGATGATTATCACCGACCACATCAACTTCTTCCCCGAGCACCCGCTGCGCGGCAAGAATTTCCCCACGGGCCCGCGCTTCCCCGACATGCACGAGACGTACGACCTCAAACTCATCGCCGAGGCCGAAGCCATAGCAGCCGAGAAAGGCATACGCGTGGTTCACGGTGTTTACGTAGGTGTACAGGGTCCTACATTCGAGACACCGGCAGAATACAAGATGTACCACCGTCTGGGGGGCGATGCCGTGGGTATGAGCACTGTTCCTGAGGTAATCGTGGCACACCACTGCGGCATAAAGACATTCGGCATCAGCATCATCACCGACCTCGGACTGGAAGACACGCCGGTGGAGGTGAGCCACGAGGAGGTGCAGGAGGCAGCCAACAAGGCACAGCCGCTGATGACGGAGATTATGCGCGAAATGATCAACAGAGCATAAATGGATATTTCAAAACTCGGCGAGTTCGGTCTCATCGACCGACTCACAAAAGACATAGAGATAAAGAATCCGTCGACACTTATGGGCGTTGGCGACGACTGTGCCGTGCTGAGCTATCCCGACAAGCAGGTGCTCGTAACCACCGACATGCTGATGGAGGGCGTACACTTCGACCTTACATACACCGACCTGCGCAACCTCGGATACAAGGCGGCGATGGTCAACATCAGCGACGTCTTCGCCATGAACGGCACTCCGCGGCAGATTACGGTGAGCCTCGCACTGAGCAAGCGCTTCACGGTGGAGGACATGGAGACGTTCTACGAAGGTTTGCGCGCCGCCTGCAACAAGTGGGGGGTGGATATAATCGGCGGCGACACCACTTCGTCGTATACGGGCCTGGCCATCAGCATCACTTGTATAGGTGAAGCCGACAAGCAGGAGATTGTATACCGCAGCGGGGCCAAGGAGACCGACCTGATATGCGTGTCGGGTGATCTCGGTGCCGCCTACATGGGTCTGCAGCTTCTCGAACGTGAAAAGTCGGTATACTACCAGCAGGTGAACGAGGCACAGAAGAAGGGTGACAAGAATGCACTGGCCGAACTGGCGCACTTCGAGCCCGACTTTGCCGGAAAGGAATATCTGCTGCAACGGCAGCTCAAGGCCGAGGCACGCGGCGACATCATCGCACGCCTGCGCGAAGCCAACATACACCCCACGGCCATGATGGACATCAGCGACGGCCTGTCGAGCGAGTTGCTCCACATCTGCAAACAGAGTCATGTGGGCTGCCGCATTTTCGAGAAGAACATTCCCATCGACTACCAGACGGCCGTGATGGCCGAGGAGCTGAACATGAACGTGACGACATGTGCACTCAACGGTGGCGAGGACTACGAACTGCTGTTCACCGTACCCATCGGCGACCACAGCAAAATCGAAATGCTCGACGATGTCAAGCTCATCGGACACATCACAAAGGAGAGCCTCGGCAGTGTGCTCGTCACCCGCGACAACAACGAGTTCGAACTGAAAGCACAGGGCTGGAACCCGCTGCAATAGAAACCACCAATAATCACACAAGAGAGGATTCAAGGGTTAGTTTGATCTGACAAAAAAAAGAGAACGTATCAAAATACAAAGGAAGCGGCTTGCAGAGACAAATATAAGAATATGTCCCTACTGTGTGCTTCCTTTGCATTTTGATACACCCTCATTTTTC
>NZ_URNN01000126.1 GCF_900549175.1 uncultured Prevotella sp.
CCCTCATATAAAAATCTTTTTGATAAGCAGAACATGTTTTTAAGTGACAAAAACACACTCATAAACTCCACGGACAAACCCGCCCTAAAGTAAAGTTATTTCGCAAACCGATCAATCTTCTGGCATACCGGCCATTGCATTTCAGATTTTTTGCCTAACTTTGTAACTGAATTTAGAGAAATGTCATAATCCGCCACTGAATTTATGGCGAGACAGAAAACATGCTTTCCAACTATATATGAAACCGCATAAACTTCACAAAAAAAACATTTAAATATGAAAAGAACAGTAATTACAGCTCTTGTAACAGTCGTATCGGCACTGGCCTGCTATGCCCAAAGCCAATATGTGTCATCCACAAAAGGTAATGTAAATCTCCGCACCTCTCCATCAACAACCGCACCAAAAGCGGGAACACTCGCGGCAGCCGACCTTGTCACACTCATAGAGGAGGTTGAAGCCCCCAATGGAAATTGGGATGACGGATGGTATAAAGTTGATGTCAACGGTACACAAGCCTATGTTTCAAGAAAGGTGGCAACGACAGTCGAAGCCACTATCCCCAAGGAAATGTACAACAAAATGATTGATTCCAATGAAGGTGCTGACAAAATCCGTTTTCAGGGTTACATTGAGATTGTCCCTGTTGACAAGGCTCACGCCCTTATCAACATAAATTGGATGCGCGTGAATCTGCCGGCCGAAGAATACTGCTATATTGCCGACATCAAGGATGGCAAGATTATAGCGACACACCGGAAATACGGCAGTTCAGATGCATCTGAAGGACTTTCGGCAATCATGGAAGCAGCAACAAAACTCGACAAACCAATACCCGTAGGATTCAGCGAGTTCAACAACACCTTACTTTTCAACGGCATTGAATATTCGGAATTTGAATAACCGCCGAATACACTGAATTTATCAGGAAAACAATCATTGAAATATCAAAAAAGAGGGTGTATCAAAATGCAAAGGAAGTGATTTGTAGGGACATATTCTTGTATTTGTCCGCTCGTAACATGTTGATATTCAATGTTTATTTTGCGGACAAATACAAGAATATGTCCCTACCAAGCACCATGTAGCCATTTTGATACACCTACTTTTTCTTATACAAGATTCATCATGTCTTCTTGGACTTATTTCACAATTTTCACGTCCATATTACTGCAAAGTGACGGCCATAAGACCGATTACAACGTCGTTGGACAATGTACGGACAGTAAGTGAGACCAATTTTTTCGACGGATTGAGCGGCATCTTCAGCATCTGCGCCGCTCCGCCGGGGATATAACGTCCGTAGACACCGCCGATGGACAGTTCACGGCCAAGATCGCGGCTCACGGCACCCGTGCCGAAGGAAACACGGTAAGGACGGGGCGATGTAGTGCAGAATGCGATGTTGTCGACAAAATAATCCTGCTCTATCGGGCACCAGTTGTCGGGATTGCGCAGACGCAGGGTGTCGGTCGTGCCGTCCTTATAACGTGCTATGACAAGGGCATTGTCAATACGGCTCTGCATGTGGTTCGTGGAACCCGTCATGAGCAGATATGCAGAGGCGGCCTTGCCGCCAAGCGGTACCGTCACACTGTCAGGATAGTTGTCCCAAAGTGAGGTGTAGACCACATTCCTGCCCTCACGGGGCGTGCGGAAAGGCACCCCTGCCACCACAAATTCCCCATCCTTGACCATCGTACGGAAGAGAGAATCCTTGATGTCGGCACTCAAATCGGCATGACACCACTCGCCTATGCCGCTTACCGGAATCTGGAGGGTTGTTGTGGCCGGCCGCGGCGACACATATCTGTTGTTGTAGATATCGGTGAGATTGGCATTGAGCAGTTCGTCCATCTTCACCCTTACGAATTTACCGTCGGAAGATGGTTCGTCAAGACCGAGTTCCGTGGGAGTAGGCTGAGACTTGACGCTACTATCCGCTATGCGCGCCATCATGGTCACGTTTCTGTCAAGCGTTATCACCTGATGACGCTCGGCGGTGCCCTCCACTTCATGGAAACTGCCCCACCCCGTGCTCATACGTACCACTATTTTCAGCGGACGGGTAAAGTTCTGCGTTATCTCGTAAACATCCTTGTCGCCCACACGCTTATACTTATATATTATATAAGGTGTAACCACCGAGGCACTGTCCCACGATTCGGGGAAACCGTGACGTATGATGCAACGCCCTTCAAGCGCATCGGGCACTATACCGAACAAGCCCTGAATGAGTGCGCGCGAGGAGATGCCTATGCAATCGCCGAAGTCGCGATAGCACTCGCCGCGTGCGGCATCATAAAAACTCAGCTGTCCGAAGTTTCCCGGACTGGCACCAAGATACATCTGGTCCATGATGTTGGCCTTGAGCAGTTCGTAGCCGGCATCCTTGCGTCCGGCCTCAAAATATGCAAGCGCGGTGTGCATGACTTCCGCCGTTGCCACATTGTTGATGCTCCATGAATACGGCAGCCAGTTGGTTGTGGAGATTGTCGCCCCGTAATTCTGCCCGCCGGCAATCACCGGTATATGAGGTATCTCTTCGTCTACATAACGTGTAGCACGCCAGAACTGCTCCGGAGTGCCGGCACCGCAGTCGATAGGTGTGTATATAGACCACACCGCGGCACTCTCATGCTTGCGGCGCAGGCCGAGCGCATCTTCAAACTCTGCCCAGTGGCCTTTGTCGTCAAGCCACAGGCGCGAGTTCATGGCGCTGAGTATGCGGTCGGCCTCGGCACGATACGGCGAGGGGTCTTCGCCTATTATCTCTGCTATGCGTGCGGCAAGACGGTTGCCGCGGTAGTTGTACGCCGACGAATGGGTGACGGCACCGCCGCTGTAGTACAGGGCGTCACTGGCCCAGATGCAGCAATAGGCGTCGTAGAGCCCGTCGCCGTCGGGGTCGTAGTTGCGCTTCTCCCATGCCAGATGCGACTTTATCACAGGCCACATCTTCCGCATATAGGCGGTGTCGGCATCATAACAGAAATGCCAGAGCAACTCGTCCATATAGTTAAGATTCATGTCATAGTGGTGCATCTGGTTGTTTTTCTCCGGATTGCGGCAGATATAACCGTTACTGTACATCTGCGTGCCCCACTTCTTCTCTGCCCTTGCCATGTTCATCTTCGGGTCTTGCGACGGATGCGGTATCACAGGCTCCACATCTGTCACCTGGCTCTTGGCGTAGGCGTCGAAATGGGATATGGCACGGTCGTTCCATCCGAGCACATCGCCCAGATAGCCCGCACGCCATCCGGCCAGCGGCATGCGCCAGCCTATGCAGCCGTGCAGCCACGTCTGCCCGTCCCAATCGCCGTCGGCAGCCACCGAGAGAGCACCGCCGAGGGTGTTGATGTACGGGTCGGGGGTGTCGAACACTATCCGTCCCGCCAGCATCCTGTTGTGCTCCACAGTCTCTTTCCACAACCGGGCCGCACTGTCGAAAGCCATGTCGGTGACAACATTGAGCTTGACATATACATACGCCACCGAGCGGTCCGAACCGTAAGACGCCCCCGAGACGGTAACCTCGGCATTTGCGGCCGGGTCGAACACGCCATAGGGGTCGGCACCAAGGTCGCCGTTGCGCTTCATGCCCTTGCCGTGTATTTTGCAGATAAGGGTCCTGATGTCGAGAGGACGCAATTTGTCGGCACTCTCAAACCTGAACAGCGCGCTCTCCTCGTCCTGCAGCGCCACTACAGACAGGCTGATTCCGGCATCGCCCCACCGCTTGTCACGCAACAGGTAGCTGCGGCAGGCATCCACATACCATGCCTTGCAATAATCGGTGGAGTCTATCGCCACGCCGTTCACCTCGAAACGGACATTGCGGTGCTGCCCTTTCTTGAAAACGGCAAACACCGGCCTGTCGCTCGTCTCCACGCGATAGTCGGTATGGCCGCCGTACAGTGCACGGGTGTAACGGTTGCTGCCGTTCTCGCACACAAACGCACGGCCCTCGGGACGGTAGTTCATCGTCCGCTCCGCCCCTCGCTTTTCCTCATTCCATGATTTTGACTCGATGCAATCGCCCACTTTCTTCTGGGCTGCCAGAGGGGCTGACATCATCACTGCCATTAACACAATGTTGACTTGTTTCAGATTCATTATTTCGTATGATTTGTTTGTCTTCATCACATATTCTGCAAATATAGGCATTATTTCCGATACATACAAATAATACAATTAAAAAAGCCGAGAGTCATCCCGACTTCCGGCTTTAAAAACAAACTACTTAAAAACTAATCTACTAAAACAAATCAAAAATATCTTCAATTATTCTTTTCTCCAAAGAATCAATTATTTTCTTTTGACGACACAAAGGTAAAAACTTTATCTGTCCAATCAAAATATTTAGAGCAAATAAAATCAAAAAAAACAGCAAAAAGTAAAAAGAGGAGGCCGTTTTGCCAACAACCTCCTCTGATTTGCTATCTGTAGCTTACAAATTTACATCATTCCGCCCATTCCGGGAGCACCTCCCATAGGCATTGCGGGCTTGTCCTCGGGCTTGTCAACAATGAGGCACTCTGTGGTGAGGAACATACCTGCTATAGAGGCGGCATTCTCCAAAGCCACGCGCGACACCTTGGCAGGATCTATCACGCCGGCCTTGCGCATATCCTCGTAAACATCTGTACGGGCATTGTAACCGTAGTCGCCTTCGCCCTCGCGCACCTTCTGCACCACTACGGCACCCTCGCCACCGGCATTGGTGACAATCTGGCGCAGCGGCTCCTCAATGGCACGCTCAACGATGTTGATACCCGTCTGCTCGTCGGCGTTGTCGCCCTTCAGGTCTGCCAGAGCAGAGAGGGCGCGGATGTATGTGGTACCGCCACCGGCCACAACACCTTCCTCTATGGCTGCACGTGTGGCACACAGGGCATCGTCTACACGGTCTTTCTTCTCCTTCATCTCAACCTCGCTGTTGGCACCCACATAGAGCACTGCCACACCGCCTGCCATCTTGGCCAGACGCTCCTGCAGCTTCTCCTTGTCGTAAGAGCTTGTGGTGTTGCTTATCTCGTTCTTTATCTGTGCTATGCGGTCGGCTATGGCCTCTTTTTGGCCGGCACCGTTCACGATGGTGGTGTTGTCCTTGGTCACTGTCACCTTGTCGCAGGTTCCGAGCATCTCGAGTGTGGCCTGCTCCAGCTTCAGACCCTTCTCCTCGCTGATTACGGTACCACCGGTCAGCACGGCGATGTCTTCAAGCATGGCCTTGCGGCGGTCGCCGAAGCCGGGAGCCTTTACGGCGCATATCTTCAAGCCGCCACGCAGACGGTTCACAACGAGTGTTGTCAGAGCCTCCGAGTCAACATCCTCAGCCACAACGAGCAACGGGCGTCCGCTCTCGGCAGCAGGCTGCAGTATGGGCAGGAAATCCTTGATGTTGCTTATCTTCTTGTCGTAGATGAGTATGTAGGGATTGTCCATCACGCACTCCATCTTGTCGGCATCGGTCATGAAGTAGCTGCTCAGATAACCGCGGTCGAACTGCATACCCTCAACAACGTTGATATATGTGTCGCGGCTCTTGCTCTCCTCGATGGTGATGACACCGTCCTTGCTCACCTTGCGCATGGCATCGGCTATGAGCTTGCCTATCTCGGGGTCGTTGTTGGCCGACACCGTTGCCACCTGCTCTATCTTGTCATAGTTGTCATCCACCTTCTCGGCGTTGGCCTTGATATACTCAACAACGGCGCTGACGGCCTTGTCGATACCGCGCTTGAGGTCCATGGGGTTGGCTCCGGCAGTGACGTTCTTCAGTCCTACGTTGACGATGCTCTGTGCAAGGATGGTGGCTGTTGTCGTTCCGTCGCCGGCATCGTCACCGGTCTTGCTGGCCACGCTCTTGACGAGCTGTGCGCCGGTGTTCTCGAAGTGGTCTTCCAGTTCAACTTCCTTTGCCACGGTAACACCGTCCTTCGTTATCTGCGGGGCACCGAACTTCTTCTCGATAATCACGTTGCGGCCTTTCGGACCGAGTGTCACCTTCACTGCGTTAGCCAACTGATCAACGCCCTTCTTCAAGAGGTCGCGGGCGTCCATATTGAATTTTATTTCCTTTGCCATTGTACTCTTAATTTAAACAATCTTACCTTATTATTTTTCTATCACAGCCAACACGTCGCTCTGACGCATGATGAGGTATTTCACACCTTCGTGCTCAAGCTCCGTACCTGAATATTTGCCATAAAGGACCTCGTAACCCTCTTTAAGAACCATCTCCTCGTCCTTGGTTCCGTTGCCTGTAGCAACAACCTTGCCATGGAGCGGCTTTTCCTTTGCGGTGTCGGGGATGATTATCCCACCTACTTTCTCTTCCGCCGGTGCGGGGAGCACCAGCACTCTGTCTGCTAATGGTTTAATGTTCATAACTTTATTATGTTTGGTATTTTTATGTTTATTATCGTTCATGACCGTAGTCACTCTCACAAATGCCAAAACCATGCCAAAGCCTGACAGACTGACAAAGTGTCACACAGGCGGCACGAAAAATTTCTATTTCATCACCACACCGTTTATCTTCACGTTCTTCACCGTGCAGTTCTCTATCAACGACGGGTCGAAAGCCTTCTTGTCATCGTCGACGTCGCAATTCTCAAAACTGAAGTCCGTAAGACGATACTTGTCCGACTTGCCCACGTCAAAGAAGTTCTTGCTCTTCATGCGTATGTTCTTGAACGATATGTTGTTGCACTGCGAAAGCGGCATGTCGTCACGCTGCTCCGGCTTGAAGAACTGTGTCCACGGGCGAACCACAAGGAAGCTGCCGCAATCGCCGGTGATGTCCTCCACCGCCACATACTCGTAGTGCTGCGGCGTGTCGGGACGCATCTTGAGCCACAGCACGCGGTTGGCGTCGGTCACGCTGCAGCGGCGCAGGATGACGTTGCGGTCGTGCAGGCTCTCGCTGCCGAGGGTGAGACAGCCATGCACCTTGCCGTATGTGCAGTCTTCGATGATTATGTTCGAGCACGGGCCGTTGGTGGTGTCCTTGTCGGCCCACGTGCCCTTGCCGCCCTTCAGCACCACGGCATCGTCGCACACACTCATGTAGCAGCCGCGTATGAGCACGTTCTTGCACACGTCGAGGTCGATGGCGTCGCTGCTCGGCGCGCCGCGCTTCGGGTCGACGGGAGTCACACCGCTCGTTGGAGCGTAAATGTAACAGCCGAGATAGCGCAGATTCTCCGTCTTGTAGATATGGTTTGTCCAGAACGGACTGTTTATCAGCCGCACATCCTGCACCGTAACGTTACGGCAGTTGGATATGTACACAAGGCGCGGGCGCATGGCCTCGAGGTTGGTGCACTGGCGGTTGTACTGGCGGCGAATCCAAAACTCCTCCCAGTAGTTGTGTCCGTTGCCGTCTATCGTTCCCTGTCCGGCTATCGTGAATCCGTCGATGCCGTCGGCATTCACCAGTGCCGAGAAATATTTCAGCGTCTGCCCCTCCATGCGGGTGGTCTGCAGGCGGAAGTTGCGTATGCGGTCGCTGCCCTTCAGGCGTGCGCCCTGCTCGAGATAAAGATGCGTGCCCTGCTTGAAGAAGATGGAGCCGCTGAGGAATGTGCCGCGCGGTATCACCACCACTCCGCCGCCGTCTGCGGCGGCACGGTCTATCACTGCCTGTATCTGTTCTGTCTGCAGCAGCGTTGAGTCGTTCTTCACTCCATATTCGGTTATCACGTATTTACGGCCAAGCTTGTCTACATCCACCTTCGCCGTATCGCTGAACCATGCCGGTATCGGCGTGCCGTCGGGGAAAAGTTGCTGCACCTCTTTTTTCTTTTTCGCAAACGATGCCGTGCATACCAATGCGAGCGATAATGTTACGATGAATCTGAAATTCATAGGTTTGAAATCTTTTTGTTGCAACATTAATCCCATCGGATCGTGTTACAAGATATTTTGAAGTACTAGCTTCGCCAGTTATTTTTTCAATAGAATGATAGTCCATACATTCTGCTTCTCCATCACAAGCCCATAATTCATAATGGAACCCATACTCATCCTGCCATTCATTGAATAGATCTTCAATTTCTCGATTGCTAATATCTTTTCCAGCATAATATTCGTCCATAGATCTCATTAAATCCTGTAAAGAATATCCATGATCCATCATCCATTGCAGCTGATAGTTTTCATAAGAAACAGTAGGATTTTCATTTGCTTTATATAAAGGAATCTCTTTCTTCCCTTTTTCCTCATATGCATCTTCATAATATACCATTTTTGGTTTATCAGAATCAGTATTTTCGATAAAAAAGCTTCCAATATAACTTCCTGCTTCTTCTTTATTATCTGGCAGATAACAAATATCGAATCCTTCAAACTCTGGCATTGTGCATTCTGTAAGACGAATACTTCCTGCACTCTTATGATCTGTGATCGTTACTGAATTTGACACAACATCCTTTACTTTATTCATAATATTTTCCATTTTTAATACATCTTTGACTGTTAATTCCATAATTTTTCTCCTTTTCATAAATTGATGATTTCTTCTCCAATTCTGATCTGATTCAAAAACAGATTTGATACAACAACCCTTAATTTTGCTCCATACCCTCTTTTTTCAAGAGCTTCTTTTGCAGCATTTGCTTTTTCTTCTGAAGTGCACACTGCAAATACAATTGGACGCCAAGTCACTTTATCAATTCCGTCTACAAAAAATAGCTTCATTTCCTTTCTCCTTTTCTCTCATCGTCATTTCGTTACACCTTAAATATGAAAGATAAAAAAAAAGATAAAAAAAGAAGCCGTAATCGGCTTCCTGAAAATTATGATACTTGCTCAAGTGCATATACAAAAGATAATATTTCAGCATAAGATGTCTGTAATTTCTTGCATCGGTCTGTTCGAAATTCAATATAAGAGCAAAGACTCTCAACCGTACCATCTTCATAATCTGGATCGATCTCATAAGTCCCATTGTCAACTTCGTGAAAGTTTTGGTCATAAACAGAATAATCAATTTCCCTTTTTATATTCTCTGTTTTTTTACAAACAAGGATTTCCTGATACTGATTGACATAAATCTGAAAATAAGGGTCAATGTCACGAAAAACTTTTGCATAAATATCAGTATTGACTGATTTTGTAAAGAAACTCCAAAATGCAGCATACTCTCTCATCATCGGCCCAATTACTTCAAAATCTAACAATTTATGATTATCGTAATCCTGTGTTGTCGCAATCTGATGTAAAAAAGAAAAATCTTCTTTGGATGTTACATGATAAACAGTCATCCATGGATTTTCCTGATTCATGATTGTACAGCCTTCCCCTGCAACATTTAGATCAACGCGGAACATGTCTCCATTTATCTTTTCATAAAAAAGACTTGCAATGATCACTGGATAACCTGATTGCTGTTCTTTACTGTAAGAGATCAATTTATTGTATGTTTCTTGAGTTTCAATTACTTTTGATGAATTCCATTGTAATTCCATAATTTTTCTTCCTTTCTCTTCATCGTCATTTTTTTATATATTCAAATATGACAGATGAGAAAAAAGATAAAAAAAAGAGCCCGAAGGCTCCTTCTTTTGAATTAGAATTTAACTTTTAGAACAGGATCTTCGTTATAATCGTCCCAAATATAAAAATTCTTTTCTCCGTTTGGCTTTTGTTCTGCAAGTATTCTTGCAGTTGGGAATCCGGATGATTCATCGTTTGCATAATATTCAATTTCCATTCCTGGGTATTCAGTATCAGGTGATTTTTGTGCCACCAATATTCCATCTGACAAAGACACTTTCAATCTTTTTTCTTTCGGCTGATTTCTCTTTGGTGGATTATTTAATGTTGTGACATTCCATTCGATGAATGCTTGTTCTCCATTTTTGTATTGTTCAATACGAGCAAATGTTCCGTCTTCTGAGATCTTTGGAAACAGCCCATATTCATCATCTGCATCATCATATCCCATACCTAATTCTTCCCGTTCAACTTTTAACTCGTGCTTATATTCATTTTTAACAAATTCAATTGCTTCTGCTTCTGTGTCAAAAACATACAACGGATTTTCCGGATCAAAGCTGTAGTAAACAGAAACGAAATACTGAACGATGGGATCCTGAGATTTATCTTTGGCTTTAGGGGCAGCAGGTTCCTGTGTTTCATCTAAGAATGCTGCTGATGGTCCAAAAAATTTTTTTAATGCAGTTTCAACATCTACCTCATTGGATCTAACAAACCATCCGTTTTCAGTGATATCAAAATCTCCCTGATCATCCAGATATTTTTCTGGAATTTCATCTTCAGAAATAATTACCCCGAATCGATTTACTCCAAA
>NZ_URNN01000127.1 GCF_900549175.1 uncultured Prevotella sp.
GTAAAGCACCATAGTAATTAACCAAGAAACTGTCAAGTAAAACCAGTACCATACAGTTCATTTAACTTTGTAGATAACCAATCCTGTCACTATTTGTTACGTGGCTCATGTAATGCTGTTACTTGAGCCATGTAACGTTGTTACCTGAACCGTGTAACGTTGTTACTTGATACGAGTAACAACGTTACATGGCCATAATTGCATTTTGTATCAACTGTTATGGTCTTTTTTTTGAAAGAGCCGTAGCAAAAATGTAAAAAACACGGAGAAATGATGCAACTATTAAAATTATTTATTACTTTTGCGGTATTGTTTATCAAATAACTAATTAATATTGTAATATGAAACCAACTTTATTACTCCTTGCTGCCGGAATGGGAAGCCGCTATGGCGGATTGAAGCAGCTTGACGGACTGGGTCCGAACGGTGAAACAATCATGGACTATTCTATCTATGATGCAATCAAGGCCGGATTCGGCAAGATTGTGTTTGTAATCAGAAAAGATTTTGAAAATGATTTCCGTGAGAAGATATTGAGCAAGTATGAGGGACATGTGCCCGCAGAACTCTGCTTCCAGAGTCTTGACGCTCTGCCCGAAGGCTTCGCATGTCCGGCTGAGCGCGTTAAGCCGTGGGGCACAAACCACGCCGTGCTGATGGCCAAAGACGTTATCAAGGAACCGTTCTGCGTTATCAACTGCGACGATTTCTACAACAGAGACGCTTTTCAGGTGATTGGCAAGTTCCTCTCAGAACTGCCCGAGGGCAGCAAGAACGCATACGCCATGGTAGGTTTCCGTGTGGGCAATACCCTGTCGGAGAACGGAACTGTGGCTCGCGGTATCTGTTCGAAAGACGAAAACGGCAACCTGACCACCGTAGTTGAGCGCACGGAGATAATGCGTGTTGACGGTCCGGTATGCTACAAGGACGAAGAGGGTAAGTGGGTTGCCGTAGAGGACAACACCCCCGTGTCTATGAATATGTGGGGCTTCACACCCGACTATTTCGAGCATAGCGAGGAGTATTTCAAGGAATTCCTTTCCGACCCGAAGAACATGGAGAACTTGAAGGCCGAGTTCTTCATTCCGCTGATGGTCAACAAGCTCATCAACGAGAAAACATCGACGGTGAAGGTGCTTGATACCACGAGCAAGTGGTTCGGCGTGACCTATTCCGCCGATCGTCAGGATACCGTAGACCGCATACAGAAACTCGTTGACGAGGGAGTTTATCCCAATCAGCTGTTCTGATAAAAGCGTGCAAAGCCGTCAAGGTTCTTTCGCATAAGGCTGTATCAAAATAAGGTTCATCCATAATGGTAAGGACATATTTTGATACAGTCTCTTATTTCTTTTTATGACTTTTTTATGATGATTATGGATGTGAAATTCGGTTTTGCCATACCTTTTTTGTACCTTTGCACCCATTATGTTGAAAAATATATTATCTCCCGGTGAGTGCGACACTCTGAACTCTCTGATAGACAGTTCTGACAACATCGTTGTTTGTTGCCACGTCAATCCCGATGGCGACGCCTTGGGCTCGTGTCTCGGATGGGCCGAATTTCTGAGGAGCAAAGGCAAGGAACCGAGAATCATCGTCCCCGACCAGTACCCCGATTTTTTGCATTGGATGCCGAAGACTGAAACGATATTGCGTTACGACAAGCACAAGGCTGAGGCCGACGCACTGATAGAGTGTGCCGACCTTGTGTTTTGCCTTGACTTCAACCAGCTCAGCCGTACCGATGCCATGGCCGGTCCCTTGGCCGCCTCGCATGCCCCAAAGGTGATGATTGACCATCATCTCGGTCCCGATATCGATTGTGTGCTCAGTGTTTCATATCCGGAGCTCAGTTCTACGAGCGAGATGGTGTTCCGCATAGTGTGGCAGATGGGCGGTTTCGATATGATGACATCCCACTTTGCCGCCCCCGTTTACTGTGGCATGATGACAGACACCGGCGGGTTTACTTATAACAGCAACAATCCGGAGACGTTCTTCATCATCAGCCAGTTGCTCACAAAGGGCATAAACAAAGACAAAATTTATCGTAACGTCTACAATAATTACAGTGAAAACCGCATCCGGCTGATGGGGTATGTGCTTTACGAAAGTTTGGTGGTGATGCCAGAATATCATGCGTCTTTCTTTGTGCTTACCCGTGAGGATTTGCGGCGTTTCAAATTTGTTAAGGGCGATGCCGAAGGATTGGTAAACATGCCGTTGCAGATAAAGGGTATGAAACTGTCGATATCGTTGCGTGAAGATACAGAAAAGGACAATACCGTGTGGGTGAGTCTGCGGTCGGTAGACACGTTCCCGTGCAACAAGATGGCAGAGATGTATTTTAACGGAGGTGGCCATCTCAATGCCTCGGGCGGAAAGCTGTTGTGCAGCATAGAGGAGGCGGTGAAGATAACGCGCGAAGCCATTATACATTTTGAAAGCACGTTAAAGTAGCAAAATATAGTGGCCGATTGATAATATTTTATTAATTTTGCCCCATCAATTCATAATTTGCAATTGGAATACGCAAAAATATTATTTAAAGACAGATACACGTAAAGAGATGAAGAGAATCGCATATTCACTGTTGGTGCTTGCCGCCATGATGCTGTTTGCATCGTGTGACGACTACGAGACATACGGTGACAAGAAAGAAAAAGAGCGTGATGCCATCAGTGCCTTTATCAGGGATGAAGGTATTGTGGTAATCAACGAAAGTCAGTTTGAGGCTCAGGGGCAGACCACAGATACGGCCAAGAACGAGTATGTATATCTTGCCAAGAGCGGCGTCTACATGCAGATAGTGCGCAAGGGCAGCGGGAGCATGCTCGAAGAGAACAAGCAGGTGAATCTGCTTTGCCGCTATACTGAGTTTAACATTGCTGACAGGGCAATGCAGACATACAACTATTTTATAAGTCCTTCGACGCGTATGCCGGAGAAGATGACGGTGACGCGCACCGGCAGCTCCTACACGGCATCGTTTGCCAGTGGTGTGATGTTCAGCACTTACGGAGCCTCGGTTCCTGCCGGATGGCTCATTCCGTTGCAATATGTGAAGGTGGGGCGTCAGGACAGTGACGAAGAGATAGCCAAAGTGAAGATAATAGTGCCGCATACTCAGGGCCAGGCAAATGCCACTTCAAATGTGTATTCATGTTTTTATACGATAACATATCAAAGGGAACCATAAAGTTATGACACTGATAAAATCAATTTCCGGCATCCGCGGTACGATAGGCGGAAAGCCGGGCGATACGTTGAATCCGCTTGACATAGTAAAGTTTACCACGGCTTATGCCACATTCATCCGCCGCAGCGGCCGTTCCTGCAGCGGCAAGATTGTTGTGGGTCGCGACGCGCGCATCTCAGGCGAAATGGTGCGCAGCGTGGTGTGCGGCACGCTTATGGGCGTTGGATATGATGTGCTTGACATCGGCCCGGCATCGACACCCACCACAGAACTGGCCGTGCGCATGTCAGGTGCCGACGGCGGAATAATAATCACCGCCAGTCACAATCCGCGTCAGTGGAATGCCCTGAAACTGCTCAATCACGAAGGTGAGTTCCTGACAGCTGCCGAAGGAGCCGAGGTGCTCGGCATAGCAGAGCGTGAAGATTTTGAATATGCCGATGTTGACCATCTTGGCCACTATACGGCAGACAACACATACAATCGCCGTCATATAGACTCGGTGCTCGCCTTGCAGCTTGTCGACCTTGACGCCATCCGCAGTGCAAAACTGCGCGTGTGCGTGGACCCGGTAAACAGTGTGGGAGGTATCATCCTGCCCGAACTGCTTGATGAACTGGGTGTGGAGTATAAGGTCATAAACGGCGAACCTACAGGCGATTTCGCACACAATCCCGAACCGTTGGAAAAGAATCTCTCTGGAATAATGGACGAGATGCGTAGCGGCGGCTATGACCTCGGTATCGTGGTCGACCCCGACGTTGACCGTCTGGCGTTCATCTGCGAGGATGGTCGTATGTTCGGCGAGGAGTACACTCTGGTAAGTGTGGCCGACTATGTGTTGGGCCGCACGCCCGGCAATACTGTCAGCAATCTCAGCTCTACGCGTGCCTTGCGTGATGTAACCGAGCGTCATGGCGGCAGTTATGCCGCAGCGGCAGTGGGCGAGGTCAATGTTACCACCAAGATGAAGGAGGTGGGTGCTGTAATCGGTGGCGAAGGCAATGGTGGTGTCATCTATCCGGAGAGCCATTATGGCCGTGACGCACTTGTGGGCATAGCCCTTTTCCTCTCGTCGCTGGCTCATAAGGGGTGTCGTGTGAGCGAGTTGCGTGCGTCCCTGCCTGACTACTTCATTGCCAAAAACCGTATCGACCTTACCCCGCAGACCGATGTGGACGCTATATTGAAGCAGGTGAAGGAAATGTATAAGGACGAGCAGGTGAACGACATCGACGGCGTGAAGATAGACTTTGCCGACAAGTGGGTGCATCTGCGCAAATCCAACACAGAGCCTATAATCCGTGTATACAGTGAGGCTGCGACGATGGAAGAGGCCGATGCGCTGGGCAAGAAGATTATGCAGGTGGTGTACAGCATGGCTTGATGTCGGAGCCTTGACATAAGGACAATGAATTTCGGCCGGGCATGACACTTGGAGTACGGTGTCATGTCCGGCGATTAAATATACGGTAATGTACTGAAAGATGGTTTTCTCAGACTTGTTTTTTCTTTTTGTTTTCATTCCGGCCTTTGTCATCATCTATCTGATGGCGGCGGCCGTTGACCGGACGTTTGTCGCCAACGGACCGGACCGTCCGGTCAATACGGTGAAAAATGCGGCGCTTGTGGTTTTCTCCCTCATTTTCTATGCGTGGGGAGAGCCGGTCTATGTGTTTCTAATGTTGGCCAGTGTGGCTGTCAACTATGCCGCAGGACTGCTGATTGACCGTAGTGACAGGCGGCGCAAGGCGGCACTGGCGGTAGGTCTTGCATGCAATGTGCTGATACTTTCGGTATTCAAATATCTCGACTTCTTCGCACAGATACTCAACGATGTGGGTGTGAGCGTTGCCAAACCCAACATCGCCCTTCCCATCGGAATCAGCTTCTATACCTTTCAGTCGATATCTTATCTTGTCGATGTATACCGCCGCGAATCGCCGGTGCAGCGCCGTTACGCCGACCTGCTGCTGTACATTTCCATGTTCCCGCAACTCATTGCCGGCCCCATTGTGCGTTATGGCACCATCGCCGATGAGATTGGCGGACGGCGGGTGACTGCGGGTGACGTGTCTGACGGTGTGTTCCGTTTTCTTTTAGGTCTCGGCAAGAAGGTCATCCTTGCCAATCAGTTCTCGGAAATAGCCGACCAGTTTCTGGCCGGCGGACTCGATTCGCTGTCCATGGCAGGAGCGTGGGTGGGCATTGTGGCCTTCACCATGCAGATATATTTCGATTTTTCGGGCTATTCGGACATGGCCATCGGCATAGGCCGGTGTCTCGGTTTCCATTTCAACGAGAACTTCAATCACCCCTACTGTTGCAATTCCATCACCGACTTCTGGCGCCGGTGGCACATTTCGCTTGGCAGTTTCTTCCGCGATTATGTCTATATCCCGCTTGGCGGCAACCGCCGTCATCAGGCTGTGAACATCATGACGGTATGGTTTCTCACCGGAATGTGGCATGGCGCAAGCTGGAATTTCATCATTTGGGGTGTCTATTTCGGTATCATCGTGATGCTCGAAAAGTACACGCTGCTGCGCGTCCAGAGCCACATACCGCGCCCGCTGTTGCACATATACAGTCTGCTGCTTGTCGTTGTGGGGTGGGGCATATTCTATTTTGACGATTTCGGCCGGATGGTCACCTTCTTCAATGTCTTTATCGGTAACGCCGCCACGTCCGACACTTTCCTTGCCGCGAGTGCACTTACAGACAGGTTTTGGCTGTGGGTTTTGGCTGTGGTGTTCTGTATGCCCGTGCGTAATTGGGTTTCCGGATTTACCGTCAAGTGCCTCGGCCGGTGCGGCGCGCTTGAAACGTGTGTCACTCTGACATCGCGTCTGGTCGTATCGGTGGTGATTCTTGTGTTCAGCGTTGCGTTGCTCGTTGGTGCCACCAACAATGCTTTCCTCTATACGCGGTTCTGATTCACGACAGTATTCTGATATTCCATATTAAGAAAAGAAATGAAAAAACTAAGATACAAGGTAGGTGTATTATATTCGGCTTGCGGCAGAAGAATGGTTGCAGCCATGGCCCTTTTATGTCTGTCGGCTGCTTGCCTGTCCGTTAGTGCGGAAACTATATCCGGACAGCCGGCCGCCGACAGCAGGTGTGTGGTTGGTGAATATCACAACACTGTCACTGCCGATGCACGGGCCAGACGCGCCCGTAGGGGCATTATTATCGTCGGGTCGGGCAAGAACGTGCGTGCAATGGAGCCTTATGGCGGCAGTAGGGAGAAGGCCGCCGGCTATGCCTCCACGGTCAACAAATACCGGTCGCAGTTTGGCTGCGGCATCAACATCTACTGTATGCCCATACCCAACGCCGTGGAATATTATTGTCCCGATGCAGCCCGCGGATGGACGGGCGACGGGCGTGCAGCCATCAACGGCATCTTTGCCAACCTTTCCGATTCAGTCAAGGCCGTCGACGTGTACACCACTCTCGGCAATCATGCTTCCGAACCGATATATTCGCGTACCGACCACCATTGGGCGCCGCTCGGTGCTTATTATGCTGCGGAGCAGTTTGCCGCTGTGGCCGGTGTGCCGTTCAAGCCGTTGGAGGAGTACGATGAGCACCGTATTCATGATTATGTGGGAACGATGTACCGTTTCTCGCGTGACATCGCCGTGAAGAGAGCTCCTGAAGATTTTGTCTATTACGTACCGCGTGATGTCGAGTATACCACCACTTACATAAACTACACCCTCGACCGTACCCGTACCGTTGTCACCTCCGAGGCGGAGCCGTGTGAAGGCGATTTCTTCCGCAGTTACAGTGACGGCAGCAGCGGGGCGTATTGCACCTTCATGGGTGGCGACACCAAGACCGTAGCCGTGCGCACATCGACGAAAAACGGCCGGCGTCTCATGATTCTGAAAGACAGTTATGGCAATGCCTTGCCCGGCTACCTGTTCGGCTCGTTCGAGGAGATACATGTGGTCGACTGCCGGTATTTCACCAAAAACATTGTCCGGTATGTCGCTGACAACGGCATTACCGACATTCTTTTTGCCAACAATCTCATTCACGCCTCTATGGAAAAGACCTGCACGTCTTACGAGAACTATCTTGTGCAGTAGGGTGCTGTCTGCAGGTTGACACACATTAATAACATACCGTCATAATATATATATTTGCACAAATGAAGCATTACGTTTATATTACGTTCATGACTGTTGTGTTCATCGCGTTTACCGTGGTGTTCGATACATTTCCGCGCAGCACGGTGTCGGAGCTTGAGCGCCGCGAGCTTGCCACCTTTCCGGAGTACAGTATTGAGAAACTCCGCGACGGCTCCTTTACGAGTGAGATTTCGTCATGGTTCGGCGACAGCGAGCCTTACCGTGATGACCTTATGGCCTTGAGCATGTACATAAAGAGTTATATGGGACTGGCGAAATCTGAGGATGACGTCACTTTCCATGCCTCAGCCGACGGCCCGCAGGACGCTGACGTGGCGGAAGTGGTGGATTCTACCCTGATAAAGGAGCGGCAGAACCGTGATATAGGCGAATATGAAAATCATGTGACGGCCGATGACAACGCCAAGATAGCCAATGCCGGAATCGTAGTTGTGGGTAGCGGTGACAAGGTGAGGGCGCTGATGGCATACGGTGGTGGGGCCAAGGGCGGTGTGAAATATGCCGAGGCGGCCAACAGGTACAAGGAGCGTTTCGGCAGTGGCGTCAATGTTTATTGCATGGTAATACCCACGGCTATAGAGTATTATTGCCCCGACAAGGTGAAACGTTATACCAACAGCCAGCTGCTCACCATACGCAACATCTTCGCCCATCTGTCCGAATCGGTCAGGGCTGTGGATATATACACCGCTCTCGGCAAGCATGCCGACGAGGACATCTATCTTCGCACCGACCATCACTGGGCGCCGCTCGGCGCTTATTACGCCGCAGAGGAGTTCGCCCGTGTGGCCGGCGTGCCGTTCATGCCGCTCAAAAGCTACGAGCGGCGTGTGGTTCACCGTTATGTGGGCAGCATGTACGGCTATTCAAAGGACATTGCGATAAAGAATGCGCCGGAGGATTTTGTCTATTACATGCCGCGTGGCGTGGAATACACTACCACATACATAACTTATACCATCGACAAAAACTATCGTGTTACGGGCGAGAGCCGTCCCATGCGCGGTGCGTTCTTCATGCACTACCGCGACGGCAACGGTGGGGCATACTGCACCTTCATGGGCGGCGACACCAAGATTACCCAGGTGCGCACGTCGACAAAGAACGGGCGTAGGGTGCTTATACTTAAAGACAGTTTCGGAAACGCGCTGCCGGGATACCTTTTCGGTTCGTTCGAGGAGGTGCATGTGGTAGACTCGCGCTACTTCACCAAGAACATGGTACAGTATGTGCATGACAACAAGATAACCGACATTCTTTTTGCCAACAACATTTTCAATGCCTATTCACCGCGCATCGCCGGGGCCTACCTCCGTTTCCTCGACCAGACCGGAGGCATAGTGCCCCCTAAGGCCGACTCGACATCGGTTGTTTCGCCGGCAGACCCCCGCGGCCACCACAAGGCGGCGGATGCCGACACAGTCGGGCATGCCGGTGCAAACAAACCGGCACGCCCGGCAGAGGAATCCGGGCAGAGTGTGGAGCCGGCTGCCGAACCTGACGGAGACTAAAAAAGCGATACTATCCACGCTCCCAACTTCACGAGAATCACTGCCATCAGCACTATCAGTGCGACGAGTGCAATCATTACCGCAGCCGACTGCCATGCCTTGCGGTTTACTTCGTGCACGATGCGCTGTTCGCCGTTGACAAAACCGATAATCATCTTGAGATTGCGTGAGTTTGACCGGTAGAAGAAGTCGAGCACATCGCCTACGAAGAATGGTATCATACCCACGAGAATGTCGCGCAGCGTGTTGTTGATGACGGCCAATGTCAGCGGTACCGACCGTGCCACCACCAGTGTGAAGTATACGAACGGTACGGTGCACAGTGCCGAGAACACGTCTCCCACGGTCGGTACCAGTCCGATTATTCCGTCGATGTAATACTTGTCCATATACAGCGCTATCCGTTCAAGTGTCATGAACATCGGATGGCGTTTCAGTTCTTCCCTGCTTCTCATATGCTTTTCCTCCTTTGTTTACTTTTCATACCGTTCGCAAAGTTACTGATAAAGGGCGTCATGACAGCAATGATAATAGTGAAATATATTTAAGTGAAGTTTTGTAATGGTATGCAGGTGAATTTCTTATTGGTTGATCACAGTGGTGAGATTCAGCCATTTCTCCATTGTTGATGTTGTTGTGCTGACTGATAGTGCTGATGCACAAGCGTATTGGCGAAAATTGAAGCAACGGTTGAGACAGGAGGGAAATGAAACCGTGACAAATTGTCACGGTTTGAAAATGCGTGCTGCTGATGGAAAGATGAGATTGACCGATGTGGCTCTGATACAGAACAACTTTTCCGTATCATCCAGTCTATACCTTCTCCAAAGGCAGGGCCCTTCAAACAATGGATGGCACAGGTAGCCTCACTACGCCTTGAACAGATGCAAGACCCGGAAATGAGCATCGAACAGGACATCGCCGACTACAAGCGATTGGGGTATAGCGACCAATGGATAAACCGCATGGTAAAGAGTATAGAGGTGCTCAAGTAACTGACAGACGAATGGAATCGTTCGGGTGTGAAGGACAATATAGAATATGCTTCTCTCACAGATATTATCACTCGTGAATGGAGCGGTATGACTACCAAACAATATAAGCGGCATAAGAGATTGGAGAAAGAAAGTCTTCGTGACAATATGACCAATGTGGAGTTAGCTCTCAATATGCTGGCAGAAGCATCAACCACAGAGATTTCCAAGCAAAAGAATCCAAAAGGATTTGCGCAGAGTGCACAAGTAGCTCAGAGGGCGGAAGTGTGGCAAAGGCTGCAAGAGTACAATAGGAAAGCAAGACAGGCAAGTCTGCCATATCATTGGAGTGATGATAATGAATACATGCCCCCGATATCGTATCAATGGTAGGGTCATAGTCTTGTCTTTGACCGCATATAAT
>NZ_URNN01000128.1 GCF_900549175.1 uncultured Prevotella sp.
TCACGCTATCATGCAATGGTAGGGGCAGAACTTGTTTTTGCCCGCCACACAAAAACAACCTGCTTCATATTATATGCGGTCAAAGACAAGACTATGACCCTACCATTGATACGATATCAGGAGGCACGTATTCCTTATCCATCACTCCAAATGTCGGATGAGCCCCCCAAAAAAATAATTATGAGTCCACTTCAAAAAGAATATCTAAAGAATACCTTTCAAGGTAGTTTTGTATGCGATCGGCTGGAAGTATCTTTCGAAATCGAAATCTTCGTCGGGAGCCAGGAGAGAGAAGTCCATGTCCTCGCTGAATCGCTGAAGACCGTGGAAGATACGGAGACAGGTGCCACCGTAGAAAGCGGCCACGTCAAAAAAGCCTCCATTGTAGAGCCCAGAAAGGATAACCTGCTGGTTGACCTCAAAGATTGCGTTCCGTCTCTGCAACTCCGTTGACTGCTCGTAGGCGGCAAGCATAGTGTCATAAATGGCGTTTTTCATCGTTTCAACTGCTCTGCATATACCGCTTCAGGTATCAGGCCATAGTAACGCAAAGTCGATGACATTGAGACATACGACGGGGCATAAAGATGATTGGCTATCAGCTCGGACGAAAGCATCCGCCCCGTCAGTTCCGGATTGCAGACGTACAGTCCCTTCTTGATACGCACAATCTGCCCTTCCCGCTCAAGCAGCCTGAGTTTTTGGTTTCCGCGCTTGATTTGCGGAAAGAGTGATGCCACGGCCGAAGCCGTAACGGGAATGTTGCCAAAGTGTTACAATGGATTGTTCATGGTGCAAAGATAGCAAAATTTTGAATAGAAAAGTATTTTATAATTGCTTTTCTATTCAAAATTTTGCTGTTTTCATCGTTAAGCAGAGCTTCATAAACACCTTACAACATGGTTCTGAACACTCTAAAGCATATCATATAACTCTGTCCTCATCACTCTGAGCTCTGACTTAATGAAGGCAGCACCTGGTTTATACCCTGCTCGCGGTGGCAGATGTGCACCTCCACACCATACTTGCTGTTGATGTATTCGGCAAGATGCTGGGCGGAATAGACGCTGCGGTGCTGGCCTCCGGTGCAGCCGAATGAAAACATCAGACTGGTGAAACCGCGCTGGACATAACGGCGCACGTGGGCGTCGGCCAGACGGTATACGCTGTCGAGGAAGGTCAGTATCTCACCGTCGTCCTCGAGAAAGCGGATGACCGGCTCGTCAAGTCCCGTGAGCTTCTTGTACGGCTCGTAGCGGCCGGGATTGTGCGTCGAGCGGCAGTCGAAGACATAGCCACCGCCGTTGCCGCTCTCGTCCTCAGGAATGCCCTTGCGGTAAGAGAAACTGAACACGCGCACCACGAGCGGCCCCTTGCCGTCATACTTCGAGAACGTGGCCGGGCCGTCGTTGGGATGAGCCTCGTAGATGTTTGTAGTGGCTGTGCGGTAGCCGTCGGCACGCGTGAGCGCAGGCTGCTCTATGCGGGCGAACTGGGGCAATTCGGTCAGACGGCGTAGCATGTCCGTCATATACGAATACGGGAAACAGTCGAGGGCAAGCAGTTCGCGCAGATTCTGTATGGCGGGCGGGATGGACTCTATGAAATGCTTCTTCTGCTCGAAATAGCCGCGGAAGCCGTATGCACCGAGCACCTGAAGCGTGCGGAAGAGTACGAACAGGCTCAGGCGGTTGACAAAATGGCGCACGGGCGGCACCTCAGTGTAATTACGGAGCGCCTCGTAATACTCCTTCACAAGCTCGCGGCGCAACTTGTGCGGATAGCGGGCCGAAGCCTGCCAGAGGAACGAGGCGAGATCGTAATAATAGGGTCCGCGGCGACCGCCCTGAAAGTCGATGAAATAAGGATTGCCGGCGGTGTCGAGCATCACGTTGCGCGCCTGAAAATCGCGGTAGAGGAAACTGTCGGCATGTTCCGCCGTAAGGTCCTTGGCGAAAAGGCGGAAGTCGGCCTCGAGTTTCAGCTCATGGAAATCGAGTTCTGTGGCTTTCAGAAAACAATACTTGAAATAGTTCAGGTCGAAGAGCACGCTGTCCATGTCAAACTCCGGCTGCGGATAACACTGCGAGAAGTCAAGCCCGCGCGCTCCGCGAATCTGTATGTTGGGCAGCTGGCGGATAGTGCGTACGAGCAGTTCGCGCTCACTTACCGTATACCGCCCGCCGGCGGCACGTCCCGCGGCCAGTGCGTCAAAGAGTGACACGGAGCCAAGGTCGGTCTGGAGATAACGCTGCTCGTCATCGCTCACGGCAAGCACCGACGGCACCGGCAGCTGACGGTGAGTGAAGTGGCGGCACAGTGAGATGAACGCATGGTTCTCGTCGCGGCTCGTGCCTATCACGCCTATCACCGACACTCCGTCGGCCGATGTCAGCCGGTAATACTCGCGGTTGCTGCCCGCCCCCGCTATGCGACTGATGCCGGCGGGTTCTGCGCCGGACCAGTTCTTATACAGTTCAAGAAGTTTCTCCATATCATGTGCAAAGGTAACACAAACAAAGAAAAGAACAAAACATGTAACAAAGAAAAAACCGCCGAACCCCTGTAATTGGGATTCGGCGGTAATAATATAGTTTCAAACGAATGTCTTTGTCGTGCAATGCGAAGCCATTACTTCACAACCACCTTCTTGCCGTTCTTGATAACTACGCCCTTGAAGCTGTCGTTAACTTTCTGGCCGGCGAGGTTGTAAGCGGGAGCGTTGTCATTTGTTTCTACAGCAACAGAGCTGATGCCGTCAACCACACCGATGGTGAATACATTGGAAGCGACAGACTCGCCCTTGTCGTAAACCACGGTAACAACATAGTTGTATGTGCCGTCGGGCATGTAACCGTCTGCGAAGCTTGGCTCGGCAACAGGCTCTCTATTGAGCTTCACACCGTCGCGGTAGATGTTGTAACCCACGAGCGAGAGGTCGCCGAAGCCTTCGTATGCCTCGTATGTCACATCGTCAACCATCAGCATGAAGCTGCCTGTAGCGCATGAGCGGATGGCGAAATACTTGGCTCCTGCGGGCAACTGGGCTGTATACTCAGTCCACTCTCCGGGAACAACCACTGCGTCGTTCACCTTGATGAAGTCGGCAGGACTCTTGCTGCCAGTAGAATAGTAAACCTCTATCTGCTCGGGATATTCTGCTGAATAGCTCCTTGCATAGAACGAAACGGTCTGTGCGTTGCCTGTCAGTTCGGGTGAGATGGCCCAGTCATCAGTCTGACCGTCATCATAACGGAACATTGCTGCGAGATACTTTGTGCCTGAGTGAGCGGCAAACGTCTGGTTCCATACAGCGTCATCAGCAACGTCATGTACCCAGAACGACTGCTTGCTTTGGATTACTTCCACTCCGTCTACAGAGAAGCTTGTACCCTGGAATCCTCCAACCTCTGCACCGTCAACGTCAACGAATGTCCAGTTGCCGGCAGATGCAGTGAAGCCGTCGTAGCTCTCGAAGTCATCCGTAATGGTTGCCGGTACGGGAACACCCATTTCCGGCTCGCTCCATGTCAGGTTCACATAGTTTCCGTTCTGAGCACCTGCAAGGTCGGTAACAGCAGGATAGTTGGTAGTCTTTATGGTTGTCTTCACCGTAGCTGTGGTGTTGTTGGCCTTATCGGCATCAGCGTCAAACTCGACAACGGCCTTCCACTCCAGCGATGCGGGAGTCATCACATTGGTGGCGTAGGTATATTCAAATGTTGTCGTGGCGTTGCTCTCGAGAGCCGTTCCGGGGATAGACTCAACCTTGGCATCGTTGCAGTAGATGTCAACAGTGTAAGCACCGGCCTCGGCCGTCGTGCTACCCTGATTCTCAACAGTAACGTTTACAAGTACATTGTCGCCGGCATTGATTCTCGGTGTAGCTGTGATATTCTTTGCCACGAGGTTGTTATCAAGCTGGTTGAACACTCGGATGTTGTCAATGAACGCGCTGCCGGCAGCAGAGAATGTACCGGTGATAATCACGCGAACCCAGTCTTCGTTGGCAAATTCAACCAAAGATACTGTAGCCGGAGCGAAGTCTGCACCTGCTGTGAATGTGGCAACATTATCCTTCACGCCCTTAGGAGTGATTACAGATACTGTAAGCTGAGCGACAGCATCGCCCGAGTAATCGAACGTAAATACAGGATTGACAGCTCCGGCAAGAGCAATCTTTCCAGACTCCAACGTCATCCAGCCGGCTGTCTCGGCAGCCATCAGCAGGCAACTGCCGTCACCGTCGGAAGAATTTTCTCCAAGATAGAGACCTCCGTCAAGGTATTGGTTATTTGCGTCACAAGATGTTCCCCACCAGTAAGAGAGTTTGGCTTCTGCCGCTGACTCGAATACCGGCATCTGATATGGAGCACCAGTTACTACGGCTCCGTATGTATCATCCGATTCGCCAGTGGTGTTTTCAGCAGTAACGGCAAAGTAGGTAAAGCCCTGCTCACCGCTGTTGGTGTCATACACTACATTGGCCGAAGTCTCGGTCAGTCCTGTTGCGTAAGGATTGGCATAATCCGTCGACGGTAATGTCATACCCCAGAACTCAACCATCTCAACGGGATAGATGTTGTACTTGAAGTCTGCGGGATTGATGATATAACCCTCGGCACCCTTGGTAGGAGCTTCCCAAGCGATATCTACAGAACCGCTCTTGTCGGCAACGGTGATATTGTTTACCACATCAGGCGTGTCGTAGCCGATGTATGCCTTAAGAGTGGCTGCTTCACCGGTCTTGTCTGCGTAAGAAGCGACAACAGAATAAGTATAGTAACCTGCCGCTTCCACTGCATCCTCGAATGAAACCGTCTCGCCGGCAGCCTTTGTCTCAGACTTGATTTCCTCGCCATCGCGCTTAACTACAACTGTAACAGGCTCGGTGATGGCAGCGCCGCCTACGGTCTGTGTCGGAACGGTGAACGAAACGGTGGCCTTGTTTGCACCCTGTGCGTCGGCAACGACAGCAAGGTCGCTGACTGTTGCGGGAACTGAAGCGTCAAGCTCGGCAACGGAGAAATTGTCTACATAGAGATAGAACTTGTCCTTGTCAGAGATGGCGTGAACAGCGATGAAATAAACGCCGTCTTCGCTAACGGAGAACTCGTTATTGCTGATGTTGATGAACTCCTTGGTTGCCACCACAGTAGCATCTATCACGGGAATTGTCAGCTGGGAAACCTTGGCCACCTTACCGGCAACAACCTCCATACGCTCCGGATAATTCTCGTTATAAGAAGCGGCATCAAGAGAAACCTTATATTTCGTACCAGCCTTCAGTTCAACGCCCGGGAACACGAGATAGTCATCGGCTGCGTTTGAAGTGTTCCACTTATAACGTGCAGCAGTGTTTCCTGTCGTGCTGTTCTTGTCGATTGTGAATGTGCTATTGTCTTCATTTGCGTCATATATGGCGGCCTGTGCCTGCTCTGCCTCTGTCTCGAATGTGTTGGCATAGGGAAGTGCGGCAGTCAGGTCGGTGATTACCGGCTCCTCATAAACAGCCTCTTCTGCGCTGATAACAACATTGGCAAACCAATCGAGATAAAAAATCTTAAATGAACTGGCATTGATAAGAACATCGTCAACGAATGTGATGGTCTTTGTTGCGGCATCGTATGTTGCCACTGCATCCTTTATCACGGCATTTTCACCTTCTATGCCGACACCGATGAACCAGCAATCGTATGAACTGTATGCGCCAACATACTGGAACTTGTCGAACGTTATGGTAGTACCATCGATTGTGCCCTTCACCCATGCGGTCGGGAATTCGGCAGAAATACCCTGAACATAAACGTCATTGCCGGCAAAAGCAACATTCACGCTTTGGTTCTTTATCAAAGTTTCGCTGTCACTCGTAACAGAAACGCAATTCATATACCATCCGGTGTATTCCACACCGGCAGGCAGAGTTACCAGTTCCGTAGAAGGAGCAACGTATGTCGGGTCGTAAGTAAGAACAGTCTCTGCATCACCGTAACCGGTATTGCCATTGTTAGTATCACCGAACAAACCCATGTAATAAGCATCGGTATTTCCATTAAATGCCTGAGTTCCTTCCAAAGTCAGTACATTTCCATTTATTGTCCAAGTGAAAGCCTCTGCATGATCATCAGCAACGGCAACATTGCCGGCTGCAGTAATAACTCCCCAACGAAGACTTACCGTCTCACCACTACTCGTAAAAACAGTCAGCGGCTGACGAGCTGCTACAGTGATGGTATTGCCGTTCTTTGTTCCCTTTACCCATGTACCTGCTTCAATGTAGGTAACAGGATCCTTGATATAAACGTTATCTCCATCCTCGATAACAGTAACCATTCCATCCTGTTCTCCATAAACCATTGAGCCATCTTGAACAAAGTAAGCCGTTCCGGTAGCGGAACGCATGTACATTTTAGGCTCTACACCGGCAACATCGGTAATCATACCGTTGTCATCTCTCGTCACAGTAACGTTACCTTCCTGTGTTGTAGTCTTGCGTACTGCAGACTTATAGGTTTTTGTTAAAAGCTCTGCCCCGTAACTACCGAGTACATGTCTTTTAATCACTTTCCCCTCAACGCTGTTGAACATGCCCCTCTTAACAGAGTTTTTGCGCAACACCGAAGAAGATGTTTCATTTGCCGCTGCGACCTTTTCAGCCATCACAGCCTGCAACTCTTTTGCTTCCTTCGCTTTCTTGGCCATGGCGTCAAGATTGGCGACCCGCTCCAGCCTATAGGGGGTAGCGGCCTTTTTCTTTGCCAAAGGAGCCTGCGCAAATGTCAGTGATGTAATCATCACAACAATCGCAATAGTAAACAATCTTTTCATTGTAGTCTAGTATGGGGATTATCTTGTTTGTTCACCCCGCCGGAAGAAATCCCCATTAGTTCCGACAAAGTGTATAAGAGACCGTGCGTCTCCCTTTATCTTACATGACAATAACCTTTCGGCAGTTGCCATTATGCTTTATCACATACACGCCCGCGGCAGGAAACGTAACCGACACTTCCGCATCCTTTGATGCCGCACGGTAAATCACACGGCCCGACAAGTCGCTCACCGTCACATCCACACCGGCAGGAATGACCATAAGGCGGCCCTCCATACGTATGCCCGAAGCGCCTGCAACAGCACCGACACCGGTATTCAAGTCTCCTTTGGTGGTAACGGCAATCTCGTTTGAACGCTTTGAGAAGACTGTTCCGTCAGTGGCCGTAACCGTATAATAGTATGTCGTGGCAGAAGACAGACCCGTTACCGCCGTGCTGACAGCATTTCCCGCGTTGAACTTGCCGAAGGAAGCCACCGTCAGTTCACCGCCCCACTTTACCGCAACATCGTCAACGGCCACCGAGCCCGACCCGCTGCGCAAATAGGAAATGCGCACCGTACGTGCTCCTGCGGGAATATCGTCCACCGTGGTAACGGTACCCCCCTGCCCGTTCTCCACTTCTATTTCGGCGATGTCTATCCATCCTTCACTGTCGGTCTTTACGGAAACTATCAGACGGTTGGCGGCGTCAGCACTTACTCCGCGATGCCAGAATGTCACCGAACGCACGTCATCATCGAATCGCGGCGAGGTCAGCCCCACTCCGTCGGCGGCAAAGCGCAGCGACGGTATGGCTTCGCCTGAATATGCGGTGTTGGCGTATGTGAGAGTTGTGGTGGTCGACCACCCGCCGGGCATGGCGGCAATGCCGCCGGTGAAGTCCACTGCCGCCTGATACGGTTCGCCCAATTCCTTGGTGTACACCTCCACTTCATAGCCCTCCGCACCTTCAAGCGGCTGCCAGTTGGCCGTGAACGCCGTCTCCGATATGTCTGTGGCATCTACGGCCACAGGTGAGAAGTGTCTGAATGTGGGTGCACCGGTGGTGACACTTATTTCGTTTGAGGCGGCACTTACGCCGTCGCCGTCGTTCACGTATACGGCATAGAAGTATTCCGTTGCCGGATTGAGCCCTGTGACAACGGCAAACGTATCGGTACCGGTGTTCAGATGGTTATAGCCCTCCACATTATTATACACCGTTTTTCCGCTTCCGAGCACAGTCTTGGTAAACACCGACACCTCGTACGTGCAGTCTTCTGCTGCCGACGGAAGCCAATGGGCGGTGAATCCTTCGGCATGTACGTCGGTGGCCCCAACGGCCGTAACAGGGTCTGGCAGCACCTTTCCGCCTGCCACCTTGAACGTGATCAGCCCTCCCGTCTCGGTTATTTCAGTGAGCGGCATGTTGAGCGCACGGCCCGCCCATGTGCGCATTGACGGTTTTGTGGTGTCGGTAAACGATGTCACATTGGCCGTTCCGGGAAAAGCGTCGCCGCCACGCGAATATTCGCTCTGCGTGCCGTCGGCCTCCTCCAAGTCTACATACTGGTGGGTGGCACTGTTGTTCACCGTGTTCTGCTCCCATATCGTCGGGTTATAGTCCACATGCCACACAAGCATGCCATGTCCAGGTATGTATTTGTCCCACCCCGTCTGCTGGCGGTTTTCAAGCAGGAAAAACTCATTGTCATCACCCGTAGGTATTATACATGCTTCGTTCGAACCGATGCTTTTAAGTGTGATATTGGCCGGACCGTCAAGCACGCGTGGAGTCAGCCAGCCGAGCGAGTAGCGCTCGTAAGCCGAATAAAGCGGAGGCGTGCAACCGTCGTTGTTGTAAGGCCCGGAGTCAAGCGCCGACCATCCTCCCGGGGTGAAAGCCGACGTATAGCTCGTGGCATAAAGGTCGGGCAAGCCCATGACATGCGAGAACTCATGTATGAATGTTCCCACGCCGTCGGGGCGCGAGCCTTCCCACTCGTTGCTGCACGCATAGCGGTCGAGTATCACTCCGTCGAAAGTGTATGTGGTGTATTCCGCCGCCGTAACATTCCATGAATGGGGCCAGACGGTACTCGAACTGCCGCCGGTGGCCTCACCACGTCCGGCATAGAACACGAAGACATTGTCTATATATCCGTCGCCGTCACGGTCATATTCGGAGAAATCAACCGTGGCGTCAAGCTGCTGGCAGGCCTCAATGGCCATCTTCTGTGGATTCTTGTCGTTTCCGCTATAGTCGTTTCCGCCATAGTAGCTCATGTTCTGCGAGAGGGTTATCGGACCGAAAACATCAAACTGCGGGCGAAACTGATTGTTGGAACATTCACGGAAATATTCGGCAGCACAGCCCGTGCCGCCGTAGTCGCTGAAGCCGTTTTCGTTGATCATACGGTTGAAATAGTCGTAGGGGTTGTCAATCTTGAACTTCACGTCCTGATATTCAACAAGCACCACAAGAGCTTTTTGGTCGCCCATCGAGGGGAATCCGGTGTCAAACAGTCCTATCCGCGACTTTTGCGGACTTGTCTTGCGGCGCATCCTGTTTTTGGCGGCATCACGGCGCTGAAGGGCCGTGAACACCTTGTCCATGTCCACCTTGCGCAGATATTCCACTGCCGCTGCCGAACGCTGCGCCACGGGGCGGGCCACTATCTGCGAGCGGACGATGTTGCCTGTGGCATCGGCATTGCCATAATAAAATGTTTCATTATCGTTTACGAGCAGATATCCGTCTTCCGAAAGATAATAATGTGCGTGTTCGTCACCCATTATACGTACCTTAATCTCCGTGCCGTCGGGCTGGCGCATCGTCACAAGCCCTGGTTTGGCCGGTACGGCAAGCATGACATTAGTGCCGAACGCTACGGCAAAAAACATCGAAGTGATATATCTGCTAAAATTTCTTCTTTTCATTTCTTATTTATGCTTTGAATTTCATTCCCTAATTTTAAATACCGTGTACAAAGATATAACTAATTTATCATTATTATTATATATTTATAACTTTTTTATGTACGAATCGTAAAATATTGACACAAATCAAGAATTTTAGGCTAATTTATGCGAAAAAGAAACCTAAACCCTCATATAAAA
>NZ_URNN01000129.1 GCF_900549175.1 uncultured Prevotella sp.
GTAACTCGCTGACTGTCAGCGCTCCCCATTTTTGCGAAAAATCGCGTATTTCGCGCCGTAGTGCAGAAATCGTGGTTAGGGTGCTCTTTAACATACGTTAAAGTAAATATAATTCGTATCGCAATTCCTCAAAAGAAATCATGCGCATGAAGGTGTATCAGAGAATGAATTACTTTTTCCCTTCATTCTTCCATTTCTCCCTATCCTTGTTTTCCTGCTCTTTCTGATTGGCACGATGAACAAGATATATATCCAATGCGAGCCAGAAAATCGAAAAGAAATCCACTTTTTGATGGTTTTTCTTAAAAAAGTTTGCGTTATCAATGATTATGCGTATCTTTGCAGCACGAGAACCCGCCAAGCCTCTCTACGATGCTCAAATGTGCGGGTCGTTTTTTGTTTATAGGCACATGACTACAAAAATTCCCTTTACGAAAACATACTCCTCACCAAGTGATTTGGTACAATTATTAAAGACAAGAGGATTGGAAATAACCGATGAAGAAGAGGCAAAACATTATCTGTCACATATCGGTTATTACCGTTTGTCTGCCTATATACATCCGCTACTTTCTTTTCCGAAAGAGCAACACTTGTTCAAACAAGGCTCATCATTCCGCAAGGTCATGATGTTATATCGCTTTGACAAGAAACTTCGTCTATTGTTATTCAACGAGATTGAGAAAATTGAAATAGCTGTTCGTTGTGCTATTGTCAATTTTGGAACAGATTTGATTGGCAATCCTTTTTGGATGACCAATGCAAGTAACTTTTCCAATCCACAGAAGTTCAACCGGTCTCTCCATTTGATAGAAGACGAACTCAATCATACGAAAGAGGATTTTATCAATCATTTCAAAGAAACGTATAACAATCAATATCCTCCGGCATGGATGCTGACTGAGATATTACCCTTTGGCGTAATAACAAACATTTACTCCAATATCAAGAACAAGAAGATTAAGAAGCGCATTGCACAGTCGTTCGGCTTGCAAATCGCTCCTTTTGAGTCTTGGCTTACCATCATTGGAGTAACGAGAAACTCTTGTTGTCATCACGCCCGCATTTGGAACAGAACATTCTCCATTCGTGCGACAATGCCTATCAGAATGTCACGCCCGTGGATTTATTTGCCAACAGACCCTCTGAAAGTGTATTTTGATATGTGCATCATCAAGTATTTCCTCGACATTATTTCCCCCAACAACGATATGCTTGGCAAGATGAATGATTTGTTTGGCAAGTTCCCGGAAATAGAACTGACGGCTCTCGGGTTTCCTGTTGGTTGGAAGAAAGAACCTTTATGGTGCCATTGATTTTCGGTTGCGAAAAGTCAAATAATGGGATAGAGACATTTCAAGTGACTCCATCCCATTACTTCATGATTTATATCGAATTGCCTTAACCGCAGGCTACTCCCAGATGCTGTAATGGTAATACCTGAAGTTGGGCTCGAAGTAATAGCTGTTGTCCGGATTACCCTCGTCAGTGAAGATGAATCCGCGCGGATTCATGGCGTTACCCTCCTTGTATGTTATCTTGTATGTGGTCCATACGTCCTGACGGGCGAAGGCATCCACGATGGGCTTCATGCCCGCGTCGTAGAAGCTGAAGTCGCGTCCCGACGTTTCGCGCCCCGTATAACGGAAGGCGATACGGTCGTTGGCCAACTTCTTCATCTCCATGACGAAGTGCATTTCGTCGGCACCGTACCACTTGTTTACCACAAGATCGAGGCCGCCCTGCCCGTCGGGACTGATACAGATGTATGCCAGATTGTCCGGACTGTACTTTCCTCCCGCCGTGAGCGCCGTGCGGGCCTCGTCCCATGCCGCGCGCGTGGCGCTGCCGAGACCGCTGTATCCGAAGAACCACTGGTCGTCGTCGTTGTCCTCAAAGAGATAGTCCACATACGGACGCGGCCCTATCTTCGTATCCGAAAGCCGGTCGTGGAACTCTCCCGTCTCCCTGTCGAGATCCATCTCCACCACGGTCGTGCCCTTGTACGTGAAGTTCTCGAGCAGATAGATACCGTTTGTCAGGTTGCCGTACGAATACATGTGCTCCACCGGGTCGCCCCCCTCCTCGTCGGGGTAGTAGACCAGCAGGTTGTTGTATCCGCTGAGGAAGCGCGCCTTGAGCGTGTCGCCGGCACACATCATCACGCAGTTGTAGGCGGCATAGGTGGCAATCTCGTCCGACAGCCGCTGATACTCCTCAGGCGTGGTCTTCATCTTCACCATGAAGAACGGCAGCTGCTTCGTCTTGCCGCGGCCGAAGATGGTGTCTTCGTTGGCCGAGAAACGGTCGAGACAGAACTCGAAGTCAGCCTGCAAGTCCTGCGAGAACGACTGCGACTGGTCGGCATACCAGTGGAAAAACAAGTTGTACGTGTCGAACGACAGCACGATGCCGTTGTCCATCTTGAACGAATACTGGCTCACGATGCTGTCATACATGTACGCCCCCGGCAGGCTTGACGTGGCCGACGAGCGGTAGAACGTGCAGTTCTGCTGGTCGAACTTGACGGCGTAAGCCTTCACCGCGGGGTGCCGCCCGTATGTGGGATTGTCCGTATACAACGCCCATCCGTACTCGTTGTTGTTGAACACGCGCCTGTATTCCGCCATCCAGTTGTCCTGACGTGTGGCGGGATCGATGTCGAATATGTCGTCTTCCTTCATCTGACACGACATTACAGTGGCCGCCATGCAGACCGCCGCCGTGATATATCTGATGATTCTTTTCATTGTTTATACCTTATTATATATATGGGTTAAAGACTTATATCATCGAAGTTCTGCGACTTCAAGTCGGCCTCGCGCTTCTGAACCGCATCGCGCAGCGCGTCGATGTCGAGTTTCCAGTTGTCCTGAAAATACTCCTTCACTATGCGCAGCTTCTGCTGAATCTTTGCCCGGCCCGTCGTTCCGGCCTTGTCGAGCTTCGCCTGAAACTCCTCCGGAGTGTTGCAGACGTATGTCGAGAACGTCTCGGCAAAGTCCTCGTCGGCACTGTACGACGCATACGCCGTCACAAATCCGAGGGCGTATATCTGCGGATCGGTCTCGCTGGCAAACTCCGACGTCCACATGCCGCCCAGATAGTTGGTTCCCGTCACCTGGTTAAACTCCGACGTGTACGGCACCTTCTGGTGGAACGTGTGCCCGAACTCGTGTATTATCGTGTGGAAATAGGTGTTGTTAAGCTCCTCACGGTCGTATATCACACTGTCCTTCGGCTGCCAGTTCTCGTCGTAAGGCTGGTCGCCGAGATGATTTACATACCACAGATTGATCTTGTATCCGCCCTCCGAGCTTCCCAGCGTTACGCTTCCGTTGCTGTTCCATCCCGGATTTCCCACAAGCTGTATCTGCTTCGGGAAGTTGTCGCGTATGAACTTGGTGCTCCCCGTCACCTCGTCGAACGAGTCGAAGCAGATGTACTTCAGCAGCCTCGCCATGCGGATGGAGTTCTTCATCGTGGCCGGCACGAGGATATAGTCCATGCTTATCTCATTGTCTTCCCAGCGGTAGCGCAGCTCGACGTTGTACGGCTCAACGTAATTCTTCATAAGCCACTTGTCGAGAGCGTTCTCCGGAGTCTGCGAATCCTTTATCACGCTGATGCCGTAGTCGGGGTCGTCGTCGCTGTCGCAGGCCTGAAACGCCACTGCGGCCACTGCGGCGAGCATTGATATTATGATGTTTCTTGTCTTCATTGTCATTGTTCTGTTTTAAACGGTGATACCTTTCATTTGCCGAACTCTATGCGCCTGCCGCCCGTTCCGGTCCATTTTGTCAGACCGTCTGCGCCCGATGCCTCTATGCGCGGGTTGGGCTGCAAGCCTGCGGCACGCACCTCAAACGGCAGCTGCACGGCCTGCCGCGGGTCGCGGTACTCCATACTGTCGGTCAGTTCGAGCGCGTTCAGCGACGTGATGATGAGGCGGCGGTATATCTTTATGCCATAACGCTTGATGTCAAACCATCGCATGCCCTCGTGCAGGAACTCGATACGCCTGATGAGCAGCAGCGTCTGTATGAGGTTCTCCCGGTCGCTTCCCTCCGTCAGGTTTATCCATTCGGGGTTGAGATGCTTGCGCGGCATGGGGCGTTCCGGACGGTAGTAGCCGTACTTCTCCGCCCACCGGCGCACCGACTCAATGGTAAGCGTGTTGTTGGTTGACGCCTTTGCGTATATGTAGTTCCAGTTCTCGTCATACTTGTACGTGTTGTACTCCACGCTGTCGGCAATGAAGTTGTGCGTCCAGCGGTTGATGTCTTCCAGACACTTGGCGTACTCTCCGTTGATGGCGTAAGCCTCGGCGCGGTTGAGCAGGGCCTCCTCCGACTTCAGCGCCACCACCACCGTGCGGTAGTAGCCCGTATGCGTGTTGGGGTTTTCCTCCTCAAAGTAAGCCGGGGTCTTGGGCAGCATGAACTTGTTGTACGCCGCACTGTAGAACCAGTAGAAGCGGAACATGTCCTGAGTCTCCATGGCCTGCTCCTCGTCAGGAGCCCACGGCGTGGCGAAGAACTGCTCCGCCTGACCTATGTAACTGTTGTTGTTGAAGCGCGCGCCGGTGGAATAGCCGCTGAAGTAATACTGGTCGGTGGAGTAAACCGGCAGCAGCAGGAAGTTGGCCGCCTCCTGCGACGAGGCATACTGCATGGCCCGGGGCTGCATGTTGTCGGTGGGCATGGCGCTCATGGCACCGTAGTCGCGCATCACGCCGTCGGGATTGTTGCCCAGCGCCAGCGTCGAATACTTGATTACACTGTCCGGCTTCTGGTAGAACAGGTAGAAACGCGAGGCAAAGGTGTATGCCGCCTTCGTGTTGAAGTGGTGGCGCGGCGTCTTGTACACGGCGTCGCTCATCAGCGCCATGCCCTCCTGCATGTCGCGCTCCACAGCCTTGTAGGTCTCGGCCACGGTGCCGCGGTCGTACTTCGGGTCGAGCGTGGTCTCCGGTTCGGTGGCGTACGGTATGCCGGGGTCGGTGTCACTGTGCGCCGGCGAGTAGTTCATGCAGAAGATGTTGGCCAGCATGAAGTGGGCGAACGCCCTGCACAGCAGCGCCTCACCGCGGTATGCGCGCAGCGTGGGCGTGGTTGCGCCGCCCATATTCTCTATAGCCTGCAGCGCGTGGTTGGCCGCGCCGATGGCGGCATAGTAGTCCTGCCATATCATTGCGGGGCTTTCGTTGTCGCTCTCCGTCACCTCCTGCCAGCGGAAGCACTGCTCGGAGAAGCGGTCGTAATATCCGTTGAGGTCTCCATTCAGGTCGTCGGCGTTGTCCGAGGCCAGTTCCGTCACCCTCACATAGCTTGCCGACGGATATGCCGTAACGAGCAGAGCCTTCACCTTATCCTCCGTATCGACGGTGATGCGGCTGTCGGGCGCTGCGTCAAGCCAGTCGTTGCACGAGCTCACCGACACGGCAGCCGTCACACAGGCCGCCATATATAATAATGTGTTCTTATATCTTTTCATAACCATTCGTTTGTTTGTTTCAGAATCCTAATCTTACCGTCATCGTATACTGCCGCGGCATCGGCGAGGCCACACCGCCGGTATTGAAAAACTCCGGGTCGGCTCCGTTGAGCTTCTTGTCGGCGTAAATGAGGAAGAGGTTGGTGGCCTGTATCTTCAGGTTGAGGTTGGTCACGCCGAGCGGAGCCAGCCACGCTTTGGGGAAGGTGTAGTCGAGCGAAATCTCCTTCATGCGTATGAAGTCGCCGTCGGCTATGCGTTCCGTACTGTAGTTGTAGGCATTGTAGGCCACGGCGAGGTTCGGATTGAGGAAGTTCTGCCGCCTTGACGGTATCACCGGCACCGTTGTCCTGTCCTCTTCGCCCGACGACGACCAGCGGTTGTTGAACTCCCGCGGTGTGGCCACCATGTCGGAGTAGGTGTTTGAGAACACCGGGTCGAGGCGAACCACGTTTCCCAGCGAGTAGACCACAAACACATTGAGGCGGAATCCCTTGTACTTGAACGTGTTCTCCAGCGAGCCGTAGTCGGTGGGATCCGACGAACCCTCATACTTCAGCCACCCCAGGTCGGCGTATTCCTGGAAGTTTATGCCGTCGGTGGTCACCTTTCCGTCGGCCACCCTGAACGTGGGCAGACCCTCGTTGGTCAGCTTGTTGAAGGGTATGGAGAAGATTGAGCGCACCGGATAGCCCTCGAGCGCGAAGCCGTTGCCGCGCACCAGGTCTATTATGCGCGAGTTGTTCTTCAGGTCGGTCACCTCGTTTGTCTGGTGCGAATAGAGGAATGTGGTGTTCCACTCGAAGTCCTTGGTCTTTATGTTCTTCGAACTGAGCGACAGCTCGAAGCCGCTCGACTTCATGTCGGCAATGTTTCCGAACTTGTTTATCTCGCCGCCCACGCCCTGAACGGTGATGGGGCCGATGAGATCGAAGTTGCGGCGGCTGTAGTAACTCACCTCCATGTTGAGCCTGTTGCCGATGAATCCCATGTCGGCCGTGAGGCTGAGCTCGTGCTTCTTCTCGTAAGTGAGCTCCGAGTTGCCCAGTTCCATTATCCTCAGGGCCGTCTCCTGGTCGGCGCTTTCGGGGCGCCAGGCTATCTGGCTCTTTATTATGGCGTTCGAGTTGGATATGCTGAAGGGGCCACGGTCGGCCGTAAGCGAGTACGAGCCCTTCAGTGTGAAGTGGCTGAGCCACGTGGTGAGGCCCTTGAACCATGCCTCCTCGTGCGCGTTCCATGCGCCGGAGACGTTCCATGTGGGCAGCCAGCGGCTCTTGCGTGCGCTTCCGAGGGTGTTGGTTCCCTCATATCTCAGGGTTCCGTTCACTATGTAGCGACCCTTGTAAGAGTAGGTGGCGTTGGCGAAGAAGGCCGCCATGCGCTCCAGTCCGTTCGTTACGGTATAATATCCCGAGCCCTCCTGCGACAGCTTGTCGAACATGTCGGGGTCGAACTTGCCTATGTTTCCGAACTCATAGTTGCGTCCCCACTGTCGCGACCAGTCGCTGTTGCGCCTCACCGAGTTTATCTCCACGCCCCCGAACACGTTGATGATGTGCTTCTGGCTGAAGATGTGGTTGTAGGCGGCCGTTCCGCGGAAGTCGTACGATGTCATGTTGTATGTCGTCATGTCGTAGATGCCGCCCTCGGGCAGCACGCTCACCGGCACGGCATAGGGGTCGGTGGGGTCTTTCCACAAGTAAGGGTTGTTGTCGCGGATGATGGTGTTGCCCATGGCGCGGTAGGCGTTGGCCTGGTTGGAGCGTTCGGTGGCGTTGTGCTCCGATGTCGACGAGGCTCTCTTGGCGGCTCCGAGCAGGTTTATCTCGAGGCCCGCCACGGGCTTGTAGCTAAGCAGTGCCTGTATCTTGAACTCGTGTGTGTTGAGGTCGATGTAGTTGTTGTCAAGCTCATGGAATATGTTGAAGCCCGTATAGTTGCGCGTATAGAAGTCCGTCGGGTCGAGCACGCGCGACGTGTTGAGGGCATACGAGTAGGGGTTGATGTCGAAGGCGCGCGACACCTCGCCGCTCACCAGGTTCACCTCAGAGCTTAATGTGCCCGGCGCACGCTGCTCGCGGGTCGACGCGTTGCCTATGATGTTGAGCTTGAGCTTGTCGGAGAAGGTGAATGTCGAGTTGACATTGGCCGTATATCTGCGCACCTTGCTCTGGCGGTACCATCCCGGATCGTCCATCAGGCTGATGGAGGCGTAGTGCTGGCTGCGGTCTGTTCCGGCCGACAGCGACACAGAGTGGTTCTGCATGATGCTGTTGGAGAAGAGCAGGTCGAACCAGTCGGTGTTGCGGTATTCCTGCTTGCGCAGCCACTCGTTGCGCGCGGCGTCGGTGTTCACCACCTCTCCCGTGGCTATGAGTCCGGCCAGTTTGCCGTAGACACCGCTCTGACTGGCATTGGCAACGTCGGCCGGATTCATGTAACCCTTCTTTGCCAGCTCCTGATACACCGACATCTGCTCCTGCGAGTTCATGATGTTGAAGTTGTCGTAGCTCGGCTTCAGGCGCATGGTGAACTCGCCGGTGTAGTTGATGCTGGTCTTCCCGCTGTGGCCCTTCTTGGTGTTTATCACTATCACACCCGCCATGGCGCGCGCGCCGTAGATGGATGTGGCCGAACCGTCGCGCAGTATCTGGAAGCTCTCTATGTCGTCGGCATTGAGTCCGGCGATGGCCGACGAGAGCAGCGTCTCGGCGTTTCCCGACGAAAGGTCGTCGGTGTTCACCTCTATCACGTTCTCCTGTATCACGCCGTCCACTATCCACAGCGGCGCACTGTTGCCGTAGATGGAGGTCGCTCCGCGCACCTGTATACGCGGGGCGGTGCCGAATGTGCCCGTAACGTTCTGCACGGTCACTCCCGCGGCGCGCCCCTCGAGCGAGCGGCTTATGTCGGCTATACCGTCTATCTTGGCCTCGGTGGCATCTATCGTGGTCGACGAGCCGGTGAAGAGGCGTTTGTCCATGCGCTGCATACCCGTAACCACGACGTTGCCTATCACGGTGGCGTCGTCCTCCATTATTATGTTCACCTGCCGGGCCGATGCCTTGCGGCGGTATGTCTTCATGCCCACATACGAGTATTCGAGCGTCTCGCCCGGCTCCACTCCCTCGAGAACGTAGTAGCCGTCGGCGTCGGTCAGTGTGCCGCGCTGCGTGCCGGCCACCTTAACGGATGCGCCGATGAGTGGCTCGCCGTTCTTGTCGAGCAGACGGCCGCGTGCTGCCGATGCGTCAGCGGCGGCGTTTCCGGCCGCGCTCTTCACGTAGATATACTTGCCGCTCACCTTAATTGTCAGCGGCAGACCGGCAATAAGCTGCCTCACGGCCTCGGGAGCGCTTTTCTCCCTTATGTCGGCCGTCACCTTGTGTTGGTTTAGTTCGCCGTAGTTGTAGTTGATTTTGTAGTGGCCCGACTGTCTTTCCACCTGCGAAAGGGCGGATGGCAGCGGCATGTCACTACACTTCAACGACACACTGTTACCCTGTGCGAACGCCTGTGTGGCTCCCGTCAGAAGCATCAGGCAGACCAGCACGAGGGTGATGATGGATTTCTCTCTTTTCATGTCCGTCAGTTATGTTAAACAATAAATTATCTGTCACGCTTTATCATTTAGACTTAAAAAACGTAAAATAGGTACCGTTTTGTCGCAAAAATATTGCGATTGATAACAATTTATCGCAAATTCAGCCGATAATTGTATCAAAATCGAATATTTACACCTGCGGGAAGGGAGGGCGGAGACAAGGAGTCAGGGAGGTAAAGGGAGGGTAAGGTGGTAAGAATTTAAAAGGAGTTAAGGAGTTAAAGGGAGTTAAGGAGGTAAGAATTTAAAAGGAGTTAAGGAGTTAAAGGGAGTTAAGGTGGTAAGAATTTAAAAGGAGTTAAGAAGTTAAAGGGAGTTAAGGAGTTAAGCCAAATGTCTCAGCAACACGCAGCATTTATAAAAAAACACAGCACATTTAATTGAAAACACACAGTATTAGAATTGAAAACACACAGCATTTACGGGTACGCCCCGCAGGGGCAGCGAGCACATAGCCCAGGGCAGAGCGAAGCGGCACCCTGGGTTTCTATGTCACGAACACCATCATCGCCCTGAAAGGGCAAAAGCATATACCTGCAAAACGTAAGTAATTGACATTTAATGCTTTTGCCCTTTCAGGGCGATTGCTCACGCTCGTGATATGCCCAGGGCGCCGCT
>NZ_URNN01000130.1 GCF_900549175.1 uncultured Prevotella sp.
ACTGGGATATAAATATTTACGCAAATATCCTTATATGCACGAATAGCAGCAGAAGAAATTCAAGATATATTGCTTTTATAATACCAAACAAATATGAGTGAATAGACAGAAATTGGATTATTTCTTTAATGCAGAATTATTTTCTGCTAAATTCTGCATTAAAGAAATAACTTTTGCTCTTTGCGAGCTTTGCATTTAGAAAACCTCAATGTCCCCTATATGATAAGGTGTATATTCTGTGGAAATACTATGCAATGCAGTCGGCCCTGTTTGCCGCGCTGACAGCCATATTCTCAAAGATAGGCGTGAGAGACGTCAACTCAAACCTCGCCACCGCCATCCGCACCACGGTCATCCTGCTGCTCACGTGGGGCATCGTCGCGGCCGGCGGCCGTATGAACGAAATAAAGGAAGTAAGCCGCCACGCATGGTGCTTCCTCCTTCTTTCCGGTGTCTCCACGGGCCTGTCGTGGCTGTTCTATTTCAAGGCCCTGCAGACGGGCGACGTGTCGCGCGTGGCACCCGTCGACAAGCTCAGCGTTGTCATCACCATCATCCTCGCCTTCGTCCTGCTTAAAGAGCCGGCCAGTCCGAAAGTCATCGTCGGGGCGCTGCTCATCACGGCCGGATGCGTGGTTATGCTGTGGAAGTAAGGCGCTATTTCCTCATCCCAATCTTCTTCAGCCACCGAAGCACGCCGTCACGTGAGCCGTCAACGCGGTCGCGGGCAATGGCGTGACCGTCGAGCACGGTTGCCTTGGGCTCAAGCTCCCTGATGGTCTCGACGGCACCGGAGAAGCGGCTGCCGCCGTGGGTGCAGAACGGGATGACGGTCTTTCCGCCGAAGTCGTATTCGTCGAAGAACGAGTAGAGCGGCATGGGCATGTCGTACCACCAGTTGGGGAAGCCGACGAACACCACGCCGTAGTCCTTCAGATTGCTGATGTACGTGGCCAGCCGCGGGCGCGCGCTGCTGTCTATCTCCTTCTTCGCGGCGTCTATCAGGGCCTTGTGCGTGCCGGGATAGGTGTGGGTGGTCTTTATCTCGAAGAGGTCGCCGCCGGTGGCCTCGCTGATGACGGACGCTACATAATGCGTGCTGCCCATCGTCCGGCCGTTGCTAACGATGCGGCTGGCACCCGACGAGGCGTCTACGCCGTCGGTCTCGGGAACGGAGAAGTATGCCACGAGCACCTTGCCCGGCTTTCCTGACTTTCCGGCCGTGCCGTTCACCGCCGCCGTGCCTTCCTGCGTGGCTGATTCGACTGAGGCACTGGTGTCACTTCCAGCCGCACGGTTGTAGGCGGCGATGGCGCATACGGCTGCCGCCGCTATGCATACTGTCAATACGATTGTCTTTTTCATAATGCTGTAATTACGTGTTCATTAAAAAAGGGTTGTTGAAACTTGTGGAGCGTGACTTCGCGTGCCGGCCTATCTTATCACTCCAATCCTGCGGAGCCACGCTTCCGTGCCCCTTGCGTTGCCCGGCATGTCGATACCGGCGTCGTCGGCCGGGCCGGGAGTGGTGATGTCGTCGGGGTTGAGGTCTTCGGGCAGCGTCTCCGGTATGTGCCTTGAACCGGGCGTGAGCCTGTATATCTTCTGCATTGTCTCGTTCAGGTAGGTTGTGGCTCCGTAGGTTATGAACGGCACAATCACCTTGCCTTTCAGGTCGTATGCCTCAAGAAACGTGCATACCACCATTGCGGGCTGATGCCACCAGCAGGGCGAACCGACAAAGATGGTGTCGTACTGCGCTATCGTCTCCGCGTCGGGCAGGTTGGCCACTCCGGGGCGCAGGTCGTTGTAAGCCTCGTTCTGTATGCGGTCGCTGTCGTCATACTGGTTTGCGGCGTACGGCTCGGCAGCCTCTATGCGGTAGACCTCCGCGCCAGTCAGCTCGGCTATGCGCTCGGCCACGGCCTGTGTGTGCCCCTGAGCCGAGAAATATGCCACGAGCGTTTTCCCTTTCACGCCGGGATTGTCGGGCGTGTCGGGGCTGTCGGGGTTGTCAGGCGTATCGGGATCGTCAGGTTCGTCCGTGTCGCCCGTCCCGTCGGTGTTGTCTTCGTCTCCGGATGCTCCGGGAGTAGTTGGCAGTTCCGTTTCCGTCGCGGCGGGGTCGTCGTCATGCGAGCATGCGGGCATGACGGTAAGGGAAAAGAGTAAAAGCGGGATAATTAATAACTTTCTCATATCAGTTTGTTTTTTTGATGTTTTATTTGTGCTTCACATTCATCACGTTGCTATCCGTGCTACCGGTATTGAAGGCCCGTGCCATGGCGATGGCGCGGTCGAGCTGTCCCTGCGTATATCCGAGGTTGCGGCAGATGGCCGAGTGTCCGCGCAGCATGGGCTCGACGCTCTCGCCCAGTGCGGCGATGACCGACACCGTGGCAAGCTCGCGCTCGGCGTATGTCAGGACGTCGCGCTCGAACAGGTCGGCAAAGAGATGTTCTTTCAGGAAACGCTCTATCGCGGGAGCGAACTCGGCGTAGGCGGCTTTCGGGGCATCGGCGGGTATGCCGGAGATTTCGGCCAGGATGTCGCGCCCGCGGTCGTAGCGGCTGCGGCTGTCGGTGACGGGCGATGCGTCGCGTCCGGACGCGTCGCTGATGCCCTGCGCCTTGCGCTCGCCGAGCACGGCGATGAACGTCTGCAGGGCGCGGAGGCTGCGCGGAAAGCCGCAGTAGGCGTACGAGTGTATCAGCAGCTCGCGTATCTCGCTTACCGTCAGGCTGTCGTCAAGTCCCGCGGCAAGCGCCGGCCTGAGACTCTCCAGGTCGCCGCGCCCCGTGCACGACGCAATCTCCACTATCCGCTGCTGCCTTCGCGTCAGCGTGTCCGTCTGTTCCTGCGCTTTCTGCGTGTGCGTAATATCCCGTGCTATCGTCGTTTCCGTCTGTTCCTGCGCCCTGAGTGTGCCCGTCAGCATGACGGCCGCCGTCAGCACGATAGTTGCCATGTGTTTCATTGTCCTTGCAGTTTTTTATTCTGCTGCAAAGTTAGTCTGTGCGGGCCGGAAAGGCGTTATCCAAATTACGGATTGAGGTATAAATTTTACGGATGGATGCGTTACCTGTTGCAGAACACGCACTGCGGGCATGTCTTTATGCACTTGCCGCACCCTATACAGGCATCCGCATCGCGGAACACCACATGCTTGTGCCACAGGAAACCCACTTTCCCGATAACCTTCTTCGGACACTTTTCCACACACTCCCAGCACGCCACGCAGCGGCGCGGGTTCATCGTTACATAATCTGTTGTAAGTCTTTTCATCGTTATCTCCTTTTTTGCCTGCAAAGTTAAGCAGTAAGGGCGGAAAAGGGGATAGACGGAACAAGGCGGTGCTTGGACAATCCGAGGTTTTTTGTCAGTCTTAACGGGAGAGAAGTATGGCCCGTCGTCTGCGGACTGTCATTTTACGCCGAAAGTCTTTGTCGCATAATAAAGATACTTTCCGTTACGTGAATAAAACGCCAGTCGTATTTTATATTTTCCTTGCATATTGTCTTTTCTTACAGGGAAAAAGAACTTCTTTGATTGCCGCGTGTGCGGAGCGATGTATATCCCGATGTCCTCTTTCGAGAAATTGTCGGGATAGGGCAAGGCTGTCCACGAACTGTCTGTCTCGTCGTAATACATGAATGAATTGTTCGAGAAACATATCGTGTCGCCTGTATTGTTATACATATCGGCCGATACGTAAAATGATTCAGCCTCCGGCACATCGAGCGCCAGATTGCATACATCTATGCACGGCTTCTTTATGCTTATGGTATTTCCGTTTTCTTGCATGCACATCTCTACGGTCGTTTCCTCATTTTCCGCCAGCCTGACATCACTGTATATGCCGGATGAATCAATGGCGGATGTCCCGTCGCCCGTTGCCATGGTCTTGCGGACTTTCACTTGCTCGTTACAACCTGCAAGTGAAAAGAGAGTGCAAAGTATGATTACCGTCCTGAACATAATTCTTTCGCAAAGATACATATAAAAAAGCGAAATCCGGTGCTTGATAAAGAATTTTAATATGACCGGAGAATTTTCTCACGTTAGATTTTTATTTTTCTCACGTAGAAAAAATATTTTCTCACGATAAAAAAATAATTTTCTTACGTAGATTTTTATTTTTCTTACGTAGAAAAATAATTTTGTTACGTAGAAAAAATATTTTGTTATATAGCAGGGAAATCTGTGGTATATGGCACGCCATTCACGTGCATGTCGTTCGCAAGGCATTTGAACGGGCTATCCGCGGTTTCTCTGCCTGAACAGGGTGGGGCTGACGCCCGTCGCCTGTGTGAACATGCGGGAGAAATAGGCATGGTCGTCGATGCCGAGGCTGTCGGCAATCTCCTTTATTGACAGGTCGGTATGGACGAGTTGGCGTTTGGCACGCAGCACCACCTCGTTCTTTATGAACGACGTGGCGTTCATGCCCGTGACGCTTCTCACCACCTCGTTCAGATAGACGGCCGATATGTTCAGGAGCGAGGCGTAATGGGACGGCTGGCGGTTGGCGGAAAGATGCTCCGCCAACAGGCGGCGGAAGGACACCACAAGGCTGACATGCCTCTGGCTGTGCCTCGTCTGCTGCATGCCGGCGGCCTCAACGGCTTCGGCAACGATGCCGATAAACGTCTCCGCCATCCGCCGTACCGTCGCCTTCTCCATTGTTGTCTCCTGCCTTTCCGTGATTCCGCCTGCCCTTCCGGCAAGTAGCGCGGCAATCTGCAGCAGCTCGTTTCTCCGCCGCGCGTCAATCCTGAATGACGAGGCGAAGAGCGAGAAGTTGTCGAAGACGCACTTCTCCGCGCCGCCCACGAAACTGCTGTCGGCGATGAGCAGCCAGCCCTCAGCGCTTTCGGCCCCGAGAAATCTGTGCACCTGTCCTGGCTGTATCAGGAACATGTCGCCCGCGGCGAAGCGCTGTTCCTTGAAGTCGATTACGCCGCAGCCAGTGCCGCCCTCAACCAGTCCGAAGATGTAGTAGTCGTCCTGATGGGCGTAAGTCACGGGGCTGTGACCGCTTTCCGCCGCGTTTATCCGCCGCAGCCAGACTCCGGAGGCGGAGAGCAGCGATGATTTGTGTTGTGGAAGTGTTGACATGTCTTGACTGTTTAGGGTGCAAAGATAATGCAAATCTTGGCAGAATCACCAACTTTGTTTGAAACAACGTTCGATGAGGTCAATATTCCGCTTTTCTTCAGCCAGCTTCATGCGGAGCTGCGTGCTGACGTTGATTAAATACGGTGCCGCACGTGGTGAGCGTTCAGGAGCAAAGCACTATAGGGAGCGTGCCGGAAACGAAGACGCAGCCACGTGAAAACCTTCAGGCCCGTGCGGATTTACGCTCATCGGCTGAAGGTTATCACGCGGCTGCGTGTCCTGAATACAACCCAATTATCAAGACTCTTTGTTGGTCTTGCCGTTTACGGCTTTGCTGTCTTTAGTTCTGTAGTTTGTCGTTTATGGTTTTGTAGTCTATGGTCTCGCGGTTTACATTTTGCTTCCGAAAAACTCCGTCAGCTTCTTCACCGCCGCGTCGACATATTCCGGCACATGGTATGTCTTGATGTGCGTGGCGCCGGGAATGAGGAACAGCTCCTTGTCGGCGGTGCCCGTGGCGCGGCTGAAGCACTGCTCGGTCATGTAGAACGTGTCGGCCTGGCTGCCCGCAATCATCAGCAGGGGGCGGTCGATGAGGTACATGTTGGCCGAGGCGTCGAAGGCCATCAGCTCCACGAGGCTGCTCTTGGTGTAGCGGAAGGTGGAGTTGGGGTGTGCGTGGCTCTGGAGATAATACTCATAGCCGTCGCGGTAGAGGTCGAAGGGCAGCTGTGCGGCTTGCTCGGGCGTAACGCCGCTCATGTCGCCGACGTATTCGGGCTGTCCGCCCTCGGCCTCACGCTGGCGCGCGGCACATGCATCGGCGAGACGCTCCTGCACGCTGGCCGTCTGGGAGTCGAGGAAACCGTTGCGGCGCACCAGTCCGGTGTTGAACATGCTGAGCGTGGCCACGGCACGGAAGCGCTTGTCGGTCTGCGCCGCCTTCAGCGTGTAGCCGCCACCGCCGCAGATGCCCAGTATGCCGAGGCGCGCTGCGTCCACGCCGGGATATTGCGCGAGGATGTCGGCAGCGCGGCGTATGTCCTCGATGCGGCTGGCTGGCTTGTCGATGTTGCGCGGCTCGCCGCCGCTGGCACCCTGATAGGCAGCGTCGAAGGCGAGGCAGATGTATCCCTGTTCGGCCATGCGCTGGCTGTACAGTCCGGCCACCTGCTCCTTTACTCCGCCGTTGGGATGGGCCACGACGAGGGCGGGATATTTCCTTGCCGGGTCGTATCCGGCGGGCGTGTAGACGTTGGTCGCAATACTGATGCCGCCGAGGTCGTAGACGATGGGACGGATGTTTACCTTGCCCGGCTCGTTGGCGGTGATGGCTCCGCGGTAGACCAGTCCCCACGGATTGCCGTTGTGGCTCTTCACGGATGTGTTCTCCGCGAACGGCGCCGGCTGTGCGTCTGCTGTGCCGCCGCCGATGAGTGCGGCTAAGCATAGAATGATAGCAAATGTTTTCTTCATCATTGTATATTTTGATTAAGTAGTTGTCTGTTTCTGAGGGTTCTGTTTACTTGGAGCTCTCTGAGAACTCTGAGCCCTCCGAGAACTCCAACTGATCTGAGCCCTCCGAGAGAATTACATACAGCTCCGCAAAATCCCGAATATCTCGTCGCGCGACATCTGCCGGCAGCAGCCGGGCGTGATGAAGCAGGTGTCGGCCGCGGCGCGCAGCACCGTCTCGTCCGTTATTCCCATCTCGCTCCAGCGTGTGGGCAGTCCTGTCTCGCGGATGAACGCTTCGAGGGCGTCGATGCCCAGCGCGGCCGTCTCGCGCGGTGTAGCTCCACGCACGCCCCACACCGCCTCGGCCATGCGCGCCAGCTTCTCCGTGCCGTCGTCAAGCAGATGGCGGTAGAGCGGCGGATGGATTACGGCCAAGCCGCGGCCGTGGTTGCAGTCGGTGTATGCGCCCACGGCATGCTCTATCATGTGGCACTGGAAGTCGGTCTGCTTGCCGAGCTTCAACATTCCGTTCTCGGCCATGGCCGACGCCCACATCAGTTCGCCGCGGGCAAAGTCGTCGTCAGGGTCGGCTATCAGCGCGCGCAGGTTTCTGACGACGTTGCGCATCACCGCCTCGTTTATCTCGTCGGAGAGGTTCGTCGTCTGCGGACGGCCCATGTACGTCTCCATGCAGTGGGAGAGCGTGTCGAACGCGCCGCTTACGACCTGCGCCATCGGCAGCGTCTTCGTCAGGTCGCTGTCAAGCACGGCGAAGGAATGGTATGCGCCGAACAGCGGCTGCTTCAGCTTCTTCTCCTCGTGGGTGATCACGGCGCCGTTGTTCTGCTCCGCGCCCGTGCCCGATGCCGTGACTACGGCTCCCATAGGCACGAAGTCCGTCGGCAGACGGTGGTCGGTGTACCATGTGTCCCATACGTCCTCATCCATCCGCGCCTGTGCCGACACAATCTTGCAGCAGTCGATGACCGAGCCGCCGCCCACGGCGAGTATGAAGTCGATGTCGTTATCGCGGACAATCCGCGCGCCTTCCTGCACCTTGGCGTACGTCGGGTTGGGCATTATGCCGCCGAAGTCGGTCACCTGCTTGCCGCACTCGTCGAGCCACGACCGTATTCTGTCATAAAGTCCCGTGCGCTTCAGCGAGCCGCCGCCGTAGGCCAGCAGCACGCGCGTGCCCACGCTCTTCATCTCGCTGCGTATCGCCTCCCCGGCGCATCCCTTGCCGAAATGCTGGCGGACGGGATAGTGGTAATCAAATGTGTTCATTGTCCTTGTATGTTTGTTTTGTCCTTTTGTTTGTCCCGACAAGTTTATTGTTTATATTGTCCTGACGGGTTTATTATTTATATTGTCTTGACATGTTTATCCGGATGCAAAATTATCCCGTTTACGCCGGAAAACGCTTATCCAAATTACGGATTGACATATAACTTTTACGGATTGGCCGGAATTATCAGGAAAAATATTATTTTTGCAGTATCTTTGCAAACTAAAGACAACCTATTCTATGGACAAGATTGTTAACATCGAAACAGTGAGCGACTATGATGCGTATTGGGGACTGCCCAGCCGCCATCCGCTTGTGAACGTGCTTGAAGGCTCGCAGGTGACGCAGCCGATACCGAACTGCCGCAAGAACATCGGCCTGTATGTCATATTCCTGAAGGACGTGAGGTGCGCCGACTATCTGAAATACGGCCGCAGCGAGTACGACTATCAGTAGAACACCCTCGTGTTCGTGTCTCCCGGACAGGTGTTCGGCTATCCTGCCGACGGCTCCACATATCAGGCCAAGGGCTGGTGCCTCTATTTCAGTCCCGAACTGCTGCGCGGAACGCCGCTCGGCCGCCACATCAAGGACTACACGTTCTTCTCGTACGACGTGAGCGAGGCCCTCCACCTGTCGCTTCAGGAGCGCGAGACCATCATCGACTGTCTGCGCAAGATTGACGACGAGATAAGGAACGGCACAGACCGCCACAGCAACACCATCATCGCCTCGGCCATCGAGCTGTTCCTCAACTACTGCAACCGCTTCTACGACCGCCAGTTCGTCACGCGCAAGCGGGCGAACAAGGACATCCTCACACGCTTCGAGGCGCTGCTCGACGGCTATTTCGTGTCGGACAATCCCAAGCGCCTCGGCACGCCCACCGTGGCATGGTGTGCCGACCAGCTGCATCTCTCGTCCAACTACTTCGGCGACCTGATAAAGAAGGAGACCGGCCGCTCGGCGCAGGAATACATCCAGCAGAGGACGATGAATGTGGCCAAGGAGCTGCTCACGCAGACCGGCAAGAGCATCAGTGAGATATCCTACTGCCTCGGCTATCAGTATCCGCAGTATTTCAGCCGCGCGTTCAAGAAGGCAATGGGCATGACGCCGAATGAGTATAGGATAGGGGAGTAGAGCGTTACACGAGCCAAGTAACATATCAATAGATGTCTGATAGAATTTATGCTGTGTCTTTTAAAGAAAGGGCAAAAGCATAGGCTTTCAGCCCGATACTTGATATGTGACATGTCTCTCCAAATGTCGGATGAACCGTTTTTTCTGTCTCTCTGTTTAAAATCATCATTCTTTCTGTCGGCTAACAATATGTCTTTATTTCCATATCCCAATATGTTTTTATGTCGTTCTGTCTAAAAACATATGTCTTTCTGTCCCCAAAATATGTCTTTCTGTTAAGATAATTCCCAAAATTTAACATTTCTTTTTTCTCGAAATAGAATGGCGGAAATGCCTTTTTTGCCTTGTTGTCACCCCATTTCTATGCCATTGGTTTGCCTTTAGGCCCTCCTTACACTCCGTTTACGGCGTAGTTGCGTTGCGGTTACG
>NZ_URNN01000131.1 GCF_900549175.1 uncultured Prevotella sp.
TTTCTCTTTCCTTTGTACCGTCTCCTTTCATATTTCATATAACAGGTAGGGACATATTCTTGTATTTGTCCGCATCATATTGTTGATTACCAATCAATATTGGCGGACAAATACAAGAATATGTCCCTACCTGTTATGGCCTTTATGTTGGTATTGGCTTTAACTCCTTAGCGACCGCAGGGAGCGATAACTCCTTTAACTCCTCTAACTCCTTAAAAAAGTTCCTTCAAAAATTCAATCTCAATGATTTTCAGCGAATAGTTGCCCTTCACCTTCTTGTCATTGTTTTTGCTGTCCAGTTCCTGCACAGCGCCGAAAGCGTCCTTTGTCGTGCTCGAACCGATACTGCGGATGGTGTATGTGCGGGCTTTCGGAGCGTTTTTCAGCGGAATGTGGATATAGCTCAGCGACTTCGGGGTCCATCCCTCCCACACCTTCACGTCGCCGGCATATACGGCGATGGGGTAGGTGGTCATGCGGAAGCCCTTCGTCTTGATGCAGATATCGTCGATTTCGGTCTCTTCGGCCAGAGTGTAAGTTATCCATGCCGAGTCGCGGTCGTTGCGGCTCTCCCATGATGTGTTCTCGAACGTGTCGTAGCTCAGACGCGGGTCGTTGCCGCTGCCGGCCACGGCAGATTCTATCTGAACGCCGCGGCGCCACTGGCGGAACGACGGCTCCTGCGGAGTCTCACCGCGGTCGAGCACACTCTTCAGACCGTCCGACGGCTTATATTTTGTCAGTCCGCCTTCCACCGTTATCGGGTTGGTCTCCAGGGTGATACGCGCATCCGGCATGCCCTCGGCGCGAGCCGTCAGCGTAACAGTGCCGGCCTTTGTCAGCGAGCGGAGCATCACGCGGTTGATGCCACATTCCACGGGCAGTGTGTCGCAGAGCACATGGTTGTCCTTGCCTTTGGCCACACCACCGCGCCATTCTGCCGGACCATTCAGCGAGAACTTCACCAGACGGTTGTCCAGCGGGCAGCGGCGTCCCTGTTTGTCCACCACTTCCACCTGAACCAGAGCCACATCGTTGCCGTCGGCCTTCCATCCCGTCGGATTCTGTATGGCCGTTAGCTTTATGCTTGCCGCCTCACCCGTTGTCTCGAGAGTGTATGCCGACTCTTCGCGTCCGTTCTTGTCAAGACCGTGTGCCGTCAGCGTGTTGCCCGTGTGCTTCACGTTTTTGAAGATATGCATGAATCTGTATTTCTTTTCGTCGGCGGCAATGCGTCGGCCGTTCTGCTCGAGCACCACGCTGTCGCTTGTAGACACCACATATACCGTGGGCACGGTGAAATCGTTGTCATAGTTCCAGTGACCTACTATATATGTGCGGGGCTTGAGGTCATCCACCCAGCCGTCCCACATTACCTGATGTGCAAAGAAGGCGTCTTTCGGCACGCGCATGGGGTCTACAACGCCGCTCACACGGTAGTTGTCGGCCGAGCGGCCGTGTGTCTGTGTGTCGCTGAACACAATCTTCACACCTCCTGAGTTCACCTTTGTGCCGCTTCCCGGGCGTTCCAGCCAATAGTCGTACCAGCGCTCCACCAGCTCGGCCACAAATTCGTCGTTGTTGTGGTTGTATGCGTCGGCGGGTGCGTTGCGGTAGAGCGGGCCGTCGCCTTCCTTGTGGTACGGGTAGCTCCACGAGTTCCAGTACCAGCGCAGGGCCTCGTCGCGGCAGTATTCCATCATCCACATCGGCTTGGTGTCGCTCTTGTTCACGTAGAGCATCTCTCCGCCATATTCGGCTTCGGGGCGGTCGAGCATCTCGCGGCTTCCGATGGCGCGTCCGCCGTTGGGGTCATACTGGTCGCGTATGGCCTTCATCGCTATCATGTGCTCTGCCGAGATGCGCTGGTTGCCACACTCATAGAATATTATGCTCGGGTTGTTGCGGTAGTAGATGATGGCGTCGCGCATGGCCTCCTCGCGGTGCTCCCAGCGGCGTCCCTCCACGTCCTTTTCGGCGTCGCCGGCAGGCATGGCCTGTATCAGTCCCACGCGGTCGCACGATTCCACATCCTGTTTCCACGGTGCCACGTGCATCCATCGTACCACGTTGCCGCCGCTCTTCACCTGCAGGTCGTTGGAGTAGTCGCTCAGCCACGCCGGTACCGACATGCCCACACCCGGCCATTCGTTGCTCGTGCGCTGTGCATATCCGTGAACCATCATCACGCGGTCGTTCAGATATATCATTCCGTTCTTGAACTCCGTCTTTCTGAAGCCGGTGCGGGTTACTACTAAGTCAGAGTTCAGAGTTGTGAGTTCAGAGGTATGATTACCTTTTGTTGCGGTTTCTGCTCCATCCTTGCCTTTATGTTGCAAATCATACCTCTTCACTCTATCCTCTTCACTCTTACCTGAAAATTCACTCTGACTTAAAGATGTCGTTACGTCATACATATATCCGTAGCCCCAGCTCCAGAAGTGCAGGCCGTAAGCCTGTTTTTGGGCTTTGAGCACGGCTGTGGAGTGGGGGGCTATGGTCACTTCATCGCTTGTGAACTGGCAGATGTTGCCCTTGCCGTCGGTCTCGTCCACCGAAACATGCAGCCGTCGCGTCACTGGGATGTCGGTCTCGTTCCTCACTTCACTTTCCACGCAGATGGTTGCGGCGTGTCCCTTTATGTCGAAGTCTTTGGCATATACATACACACCCGTTGTCTTCAGGTTGCTGTACAGAGGCAGCGTCTGGTATACGTTGTCGGTGATGTGCAGCCACACGTTTTTGGGCAGACCGCCATAGTTGGCGTTGAAGTTGTTGTTGTTCCACTGGTATGTTGAGTTGGTGGCCCGCTCGTGATAGTTCCAGCTGTTGTCCGTGCGCACCTCAATGAGGTTCTTGCCCTTCTTTATATAAGGTGTGAGGTCGAAGCCGAAAGCCGTCACTCCGTTCTCGTGCAGTCCCACGTTGTGGCCGTTTACAATTATCTCGGCAGCCTGGCGTGCCCCCTCGAACTCAATGAACACCCGTTTGCCCTCTGCATCTTTCGGCAGGGTGAACGTCTTGCGGTACCATATCACCGAGTCGCTCAGTTCTTTTATTCCCACTTTGAAGGCCTCGTCCTCGTTCCATGCGTGCGGCAGGGTTACGGTGCGCTTCTGTTTGTCTATTCTCCAGTCGGAGTTGAAGTTGTAGGTGTCGCGGGCGTTTGCGCCTGTCGTCATGGCGAGGGCGGTCGCGAGCATCAGATGTTTAATGTTTATTCCCATATTTTTCTCGGTTATTTTGTTTTAGTATATGTTGCAATGATAACGAACTTGACTTCTGCAAGGATAATGCAGCTTGTCTGTTGCAAAGATACGGTAAATATATTGGGGAAATATGGGAATATTGTACGAATATCGCGACTATTGTCCGATTTGCGGGTTCTTTAAACGCAAAGACGCCGGGGCGCAAAGATTTCTTTTGGATTTTTTGAACACAGAGACACGGAGGCACAGAGTTATTATGCCCCTCTGTGTCTCCGTGTCTCTGTGTTCCAATAAAAAAATCTTTGCGCCTTTGCGGCCTTTGCGTTCAATAAACTTCTACAGTATTATCTTAACGCTTCAGAAGTTTCTTGGTGAATGTGCCCTCACTGCACTCAGCCTTCAGCATATATATGCCTGCCGGCAGACGGCTGAGACCGAATATGCGCAGCGGAGCCGAGTTGGTGGCGGCGTGGTTTACGTTGAACACTTGTGCGCCGGCCATGCTGTATATGCCTATCTTCACGTTCTGTGCCTTCTTCAGTGAGAATGTCAGCTCGATGTCGTCGGTCATCGACGGGCTGCTCGTCAGTCTCACCCATTCGTTATTGCCGGCGGATGCCACGTTTTCTATGCCTGCCGGGTCGGTGCTGTAGATGCGGATGGTGTCGGTCCGTGTGCTCTTGTCCACCACGTTGGCGCCGCTCTTCAGTATGAATTCGTATGTGCCTATCTGTGTCGGCTTGCCTTCAAGGCTCACCTCTTTGGTGGTGTAGTAGGTGGATGTTACGTACTTGAATCCTGCGGGAGCGGTTACAGACTCCGTACCGTCAGGCAGTATTACCTTGAGCAGGCTCGGGCGTGAGCTGTTCACAGGCTTTATAACTATGGTCTCTATGCTGTCGCCCTGCACCACGGTCTGCTCAAACGCTCCCTTGCCTGTCAGCATATAGCGTGTGGTGAAGCTGCCCGGCAGGTAGTATCCCAGATGGGGCGGCTGGTTGTATGCCGTGTTCTGCCATGCTATGCCCATGCGGTAAGTGTGGTCGTGCATGAGCGTGGGCACGCGGTAGTTCGACTCCACGTTGGTGGTGAAGATGTTAAGGTGTGCGGCGTCGCTGCTGTCCCACAGTATCAGTTCCTCGCGCCAGTCGCCGAAAAGGTCGGCCAGGAGGTTGGGTGTCTTCTTCGTGCTGTTGCAGGTAGACGAGTTGGCTATGTCGTAGAAGTTCTTGCCGGTGATGGGATAGATGCGGCTTGTGCCGCTTCCGTTCCACTTGTCCATCTGGTTGCCGTCCAGCAGCTCATCCTGCAGGTCGCCGTCCCAGTAGGCGCGGAAGTTCACCGACCCCTGGTTCGAAGATATTGATTTGCCGTTCTCGGCAGAGTGTACTCCGTCTTTTGCCGATGACCAGAACTCGAAGCCCTTGTAGCCGGCGTCGATGTCGGCAGCCAGACCGCGGCCGTTGTCGCCACCGCTTGTCGCGCTGTATATCACTTCACCCGTGGCGGCGTCGTGCAGGTCCCATCCGTATCCGCATGTTCCGTCTTCGTGCACCTGGAAAACCTCCAGTCCAGGGCGGTCGGGCAGCAGGTCGCTCACGTGTATGGCGTCGCCGTGGCCGTAACCGGTGGCGTAGAGCAGTTTGCCGTCGTTGTTAAGAGCTGCCGAACCCCATATTATTTCATCGCAGCCGTCGCCGTCTACATCGGCCACCGATATGTTGTGGTTGCCGTTGCCGTACATGGTCTTGCTTCCCAAATTGTTCGGATTGGTGTTCTTCGTATGAGTCTTGGTGTGTATGGCGTTGCCGTCGGCGTCATACACTATTTCCTTCGTTTTCGACACCGATGCGTGGAGCCATTTCGTGCTCAGCTTCTCTCCGTCGAAGTCGACGGCCCATACGTATGCCCATGTGTAGTATCCGCGGCAGAATATTCCGCTCGGTCTGCTTTCCGGTCCGTCCAGATAGGCCACTGCACCCAAGTAGCGCTCGCCGCGGTTGCCGTATTCCGTATCGGTCTTGCCGCTGCGGTCATCCCAGTTGAATGTCCAGCTCGGTGCTCCGCCCCACTGCGGTGTGGCGTCGCTCTTGGGGGCGCGGTTGGGACGGTAGAACACGGTGTGTACGGCCTCGCCGGTCTCTCCGTCGAACACGGTGAGGTATTCCTGTCCGCCCTTCAGCTTTCCGCTTGTGTTGCGCCAGTCGTAGGTGTTGTTTACGGTCTTGATTGATTCGTCATCGGCTGCCTCGCTCACATATTTGCCGCTGCCGTCGATGCTTCCGGGAGCGGTCTTGCACATCATCTCTGCCTTGCCGTCACCGTCGAAGTCGTAAACCATAAACTGTGTGTAGTGTGCTCCGGCGCGTATGTTCTTGCCCAAATCTATGCGCCACAGTTTGGTGCCGTCGAGCTTGTAGCAGTCTATATATACGTTTCCGGTGTAGCCGCTCTGCGAGTTGTCCTTTGAGTTGCTCGGGTCCCATTTCACTATAATCTCATATTCGCCGTCGCCGTCAACATCGCCTGCGCTGCAGTCGTTGGGGCTGTAGGTGTATGTGTCTTTTAACGGTGTGGTGCCGTCGGCCGGCTTGTCCAGTGGCAGCTGTTTGTATATGTTGCCCCATGATGTCACGGCTTCGGTGGTGTCTGTGGCCACTCCGTTCTGTTTCGTTACAACCTGATATTTGCTTGTGGCTGTTCCCGTTTTGTCCACAAGGTTGGTCTTGGCGTCGATGTTGCGGCCGATGACGGTGCCGTCACGCAGCACGTCGAATGAGGTTGCGTCGTTGTCGGTGCCCAGCAGGCGCCAGCTGATAAAACGTCCCTGACTCGATGATGCCGGAACCACCACCACGCCGCGTGTCAGTTTCTCCATCTGGCTCACGGGTGTGTTTTGTGCCTCTGCCATCGTTGTTCCTGTCAGTAACAGGGCTAATGCGTAGAGTTTTGTCTTGCTCATATTTATGATTAGTTTTTAATAATAATGTGCGATTAGGTTGCAAACTTACTAATAATTATTGAATTCGGTGCCGTCTCGTTAGTAAAACTTGGCTGTTTTTAACATTTATATGTAAGTTGTTTCAGTTCAGAGTTTAGTCAGTTCAGAGTTTAGAGTGATGAGTGAAGAGGTATGATAACTTTCAGGATTAGGCCAAGTGCGTGGTATGTCAGGCCATGTGGGTAATCATACCTCTTCACTCATCACTCTTCACTCTTACCTGAAACTCATCTGGTATATGCTGAGGCCGAAATGCGGCGTGATGGCATAGATGTGTTCCATGATGGTGGCGAGGTTGTGTTCGTAGGCCACCCATTCCTTGGTGTGTACGAAGAAGTAGAATTCCACGGGCAGACCGGTGTTGGTGGGCTCGAGCTGCCGCACCATCAGCGTCATTTCTGAGTTCACTTCGGCACACGACGCCAGATATTTCTCCACATATTGTCTGTAGAGAGTGAGGTTGACCGCTCCCGGACGTATGTCCTTTTCCGTGAAATACTTCCTTGCAATGAGTTGTTTCCTTATGTCATCGTCCACGGGACGTATGCTTCGGAAGTCGTAGTATACGCGGCGTTTCACCCGTCGTCCCGGCCCTTCCTGCATGCCTATCCAGTTTTGGAACGAGTCGTCCACAAGCGTCTGGGGTGTCACCGTCACTATGGTGTTGTCGAAGTTGCGCACCTTTACCGTGGTCAGCGTTATGTCCTCCACGTTTCCGTCTATGCCCGATTTCGGCACCGTTATCCAGTCACCCTTGTGCAGCATGTCGTTGCTCGTGAGGCGTATTCCCGCCACGAGCCCGGAGATGGTGTCCTTGAACACGAGCATGATGATGGCCGAGGTGGCGCCGAGACCGGCGAAGAGCGTCGCCGGATTCTTGTTGATGGTGATGGCCACCACCACTATTGCGGCAATGAAAAGCATCACAATCTTCAGCACGCCGCAAAACGAGTGCAGATACTGCTGTGTGGCCGAGCGCTTGTCGTCGTTGAGCAGCTTCAGCGAGTCGATGAGCACTATGGCCAGACGCACCGACATAACGGTTATGTAGATGGCCGTGGCACGTTTGAGAAATTCGTGCACGACGGGAAACTCGGTGAAGATGAGTGGCAGCAGAATCCATATCACTATGGCCGGAGCTATGCGGCTGGCCGACACGAGCACCCTCTTGCTCAGCATAACGTCATCCCACTTGTTTTTTGTCTTCGCCGTGAGCTTGTGTATCAGCGGCATGAGTATTCTGCGGCAGAGTATTCCCGAGAGAACCGAGAGTAACACGGCAATAATCACGAGGAGAATGTGGCGCAACACGCTTACGCTGCTGCCCGTGATGCCGCACAGGCTTATAAACTTGTCTACGTAGATTCCTATTACTTCCATATCATTGTCATTTTTTTGTTTTTATAGTTTTTCCGTCATAATGCCGTGCCCCCGGTCTCTTTCACGTCCTGCCATTACGGCTCGCACAGGGCGGCGCACACGCGGTCGTGGAAGGCACGGCCGTTGCGCCCGTGCATGACCCCCTGGTTTATTATGGCAAAGCAGAGGGTGTGGCCGTTGGGCGCGGTGCAGTAGCCGGCCAGCGAGCTTATGCCGGTCAGTGTGCCCGTCTTGGCGCGCACGTTGCCCGACGTCAGTCCGCCGCGCATGCGGCTTTTCAGCGTTCCGTCTTCTCCGGCTATGGCCAATGAGGGGTACAGGTGGGTGAATATCTCGTTGTCTCTGAAGGCATAGCGCAGCATGCGCACCTCCAGTTCGGCCGACACGTAGTTGTAGAGTGACAGTCCGCTGCCGTCGGCAATCTTGTATGCCCCCGAGTCAAGTCCCAGTCGCGAAATGAGTTTCCGTATGGCGGCACGTGCGTGCGATGCCTTTGCCGGACTGCCGCCCGCCGCTGCCGCAATCTGATAGAACATCGATTCGGCATACAGGTTGTCGCTGTCTTTCATCATCCTTATGAGCACCTGGTCGATGGTGTGATACCGCGAGCACACTATGAAGGCGTCGTGTGGCATCGTGCCCTGCGCGAGCGTGGCTTCAACGGTCACGCCCCTGTTCTCCAGCTCCTCGACAAAACGTTCCGTAAACCTGTCCTTGCGCGAGATGAGCAGCGGAGACAGCACGGGGTTGTCGTCGTCCCAGCACCATCCTTCGCCGTAGAGCAGACTGTCTTTCATCGACTTGTCGGCGACGATGCGGCCGCGGATGGTGTCCACGCCCATCTGTATGAGCGCCTCGGCGAAGGCATCCATGTCGTCGTTGTTGAACATCGGGTCGAATCCGCCCACGCACCAGACGTCGCCATTGAGCGTGCGGTCTTCTATCCGGCCTGTGTAGTGGAGCGATGTGCGGAAACGGTACGACCCGCCGAGACGGTCGAGTGCCGTCACGGCCGTTATCACTTTCATGGTTGATGCGGGTCTCAGCGTCTGCCGCTCGTTATGGCGGTAGATGGCGCTGTCGGCAGTGAGGTCGTAGACCATCAGTCCCACTTGCGACGTGTTGAACATCTTGTTGTCCAGCAGACCGTCTATTTCTGCCTGCACATTCTGCGGCCATGGCAGGGCGGCTGCCAGCGTGTCGGCGGGCAACGTGCACAGAGTGGTGTCCTCCAGTTCCGTTGCCGTATTGTTGTCCGTCTGTGCCGTTGCCATTAGGCATGGCAATATCAGCGACATGACGGCGATAAAGCGTCTTTTCATATTTTAAGTCACTTGTCATTATTGCAATAGTGCAAATTTACGATATTATGTTGAAAAATCAAAGGGATTAACGTCACTTTACATCCGCATATTGACCAAATATATTTACTTTAACGTATGTTAAAGAGCACTCTGACCGCGATTTCCGCACTACGACGCGAAATACGCGATTTTTCGTTCAAAAGGGAGACGCTGACAGTCAGTGAGTTACAGAGATGTTAATTTGTCAATATAGCAGAGAGGGCCTCCTTTCACTCCGTTTAGGCCGTACTTGCATCACGGTTAGGCCGTAACCGCAACGCAAGTACGCCGTAA
>NZ_URNN01000132.1 GCF_900549175.1 uncultured Prevotella sp.
CGAAGCCCCAGAAACGCGAGTCGGCCGAGTTGTGGCGGTTGTCGCCCATCATCCAATAATAATCCATACGGAACGTGTATTCCGTCGTTTCCTTGCCGTTGATGAATATCCGTCCGTCGCGAATCTCAAGGTCGTTGCCCTCGTACACCCGTATCGGACGCTCGTACACGGCAATGTTGTCGAGCGTGAGCCTGATGCTCTTTCCCTTCTGCGGTATCCATATCGGACCGTAGTTGTCGCGTGTCCAGTGCTTGTTGCCGTTGAGCGGATATACATCCACCTCCTCGGCGTCGGTCACCGGCTTCACGCTCTCCACCAAGTCCTTACGCTGAAGGAATATGTTCAGCGCCCGCTTTGTCAGCGGCATATATCCGCGGGTGTTCAGCGACATAAGGTCTTCCGACGATATGCCGAGATCCTCCATCAGGTCATCCGGCAGATGCTGGCGCAACTTCACGTAATAATTGTACTGCACGTTGTCCGGCTCCTTATTGGCCTTACCGTCAAGATAAATGATATGGTTGCGTATCTGGAGCGTCTGTCCGGGCAGACCCACACACCGCTTCACATAGTTCTCGCGGCGGTCGACGGGGCGTGTAGCTATCTCACCGTATTCGGCGGTGTTGGCACTGATATACTCGCGGCCCAAAGCCTCAACCTCACTGTAGAACTTCAGACGTTCCATGGCCGTGAGCGAGTCGGGCACGGGCAGATATCCGCGTTTGTCGTAAAATATCTGATAACCTAACATGTAACACATCAGGTAGAAGTCCTGTGCCTGATACTGCTCCGCCGTACAGAACGTGTCGCCGGCAGGATAGTTGAACACCACGATGTCGTTGAGCTGCACCTTGCCCAGTCCCTTTACACGACGGTAGTCCCACTGCGGCCACTCTATGTACGACTTGCACTCCAGCACGGGCAACGTATGCTGCGTGAGGGGTACGGTGAGCGGTGTCTGCGGCACGCGCGGGCCATAGCTCATCTTGCTCACAAAGAGGTAGTCGCCCGTCAGCAGCGACTTTTCGAGCGAGCTCGACGGTATGACATAGTTCTGGAAGAAGAACAGATTGATGAAGTATACGGCCACGAGGGCAAACACAATGGCATCCACCCACGACATCACGTTGCGCACAAACGAATTGTCAGAGTCTTTCCACCACTGCCACTTTATCTTCTTCGATATGTACACATCGTAAATAAAAGGCAACACTATCAGCCCCCACCAGCTCTTCACCCACAAAAGGAAAGCCAGATAGAGCAGCGTAACGACAGTGAACTTGAACCACTGCTTTTTCATTTTCTTATCCATAATCAATATAAGGAGTCAAATGTTTATCAGAATTTAAACATGTCATCTATTGTCAGCAACCCGCTGTGCGTGGCCGTAAATTCGGCTGCGAGCACGGCGCCGAGGGCAAACCCCTGACGCGAGTGGGCGTCGTGGGTGATGGTGATGCTGTCGGCATCGCTGTCGTAGCGTATGGTGTGTATGCCGGGCACCTCGTCGCGGCGTATACTGTCAATGGCTATCTCGTCGGCCTGCGGAGTGTTCTCCACCACCGTTGTACCGTCGGGCTGCGTCAGTGTACCCACAGTCCACGCCTTCTTTCGGTCCAGCTCTGCCGTTATCTGTTCGGCCAAAGTGATGGCGGTGCCGCTCGGGTGGTCGAGCTTGTGCACGTGGTGCACCTCTTCCATCGACACGTCATACTGCCCGAAACCGTTCATTATCCTTGCCAGATATCTGTTTACCGCCGAGAATATGGCCACGCCTACGGAGAAGTTTGATGCCCAGAACAGTGTCTGCCCCCCTTCCGTGCACATGCGGCGCACGTCATCGCCATGGTCTTTCATCCATCCCGTCGAGCCGCTTACCACTTTCACTCCATGGCTGAAAGCCCTCAGATAGTTACCGTATGCCGCCTGCGGCGATGTAAATTCGATGGCCACATCGGCCGAAGCGAACTCCTTGCTGTCGAAGTCCTGTTGGTTGTCTACGTCTATGATACTTACAATTTCATGGCCCCGGCCAATGGCAATCTTCTCTATCATCTTGCCCATCTTGCCGTAGCCTATCAAAGCTATTTTCATGATTTATCGTTTTAAAACAGCGCAAAGATACTTATTTTTACTCATAATAGATTGATTTTCAACTAAAAAAATTCATTCTCTATCATACCCACTACAAAAACATCGTCATATAGACAGGCACATATTCAACTCCGTTTTCCCTTTTATAATCTTTCGTATAAATCAGATATCTGTTCATTATACGCTCCGAAAACTTCTCACAGAATTCATCCAGCGACTTATGAGTTCTGTATCCGGAGGATTTCACCTCTACCGGCGAAATCTTATGCTTGTCCGGTATGACAAAATCTATTTCATAATACTTCTTGCCTTCGGCAAACGGAATCGTGTGGTAGAACAGGTTCTTTCCCGTGGCTCTCAGCATTTGGGCTATAACATTCTCATATACATATCCCAAATTGGTGCTGAGTTTATCATTCAGCAACTTATCATAGATGATGTTTTCGGTAACGTCGCGATCCATGAAAGCAAGAGTGACAAACAGACCTGTATCCGATGTGTACATCTTGAAGTATTCTTCATTTTTGGTCAGTGCCAATCCCGCGTTCGGGTCATCAGAATGGTATGCCACATTGACCGTCATGGAATCCTCCATCTCCTTCACTATATTCGTTATTCTTTCGGCCTTCTCGTCCCTGATGGTCTTGCCCACCTGATAGCGCAGGGTGTTCTTGCTGAGCTGGGCGGGAATGGCATCATATAAAGCCTTAGCTCTTCCCGAGACATCAATCTTCCCGAAATCTTCTTCATACAGGGAGATGATGTCACGCTTTGCCTGATCGACGGACATAAAATTATTCGTCTTGATGTATGCGACTACGGCTTGCGGCATCCCGCCAACAAGCATATACAGCCGGAAATCCCTCATGAGTTTACGATGGACGGCATCACCCAATGACATCTTATTTTCAAAAGCCGTCCGCAAAAGCGGTACGGTCGATGTGTCACCCAACGCCCATCTGAATTCTTCATAATCCATAGGATACATATCCACTTTTGTCTCTTCACTCGGAACGAGTATATCGCGGCTCCTGGAGCGTACCTATATCAGTGAGCCTGTTTCTATATAGTCATAGCGATGATCTTTCACAAGGTGTTTGATTGCCTGTCTTGCCTGCGGCTGCAACTGAACCTCATCAAATATAATCACCGACTCTCTTTCATATAACTGAACTTGATATATGAATTGCAGTCTGAGGAAAAGATAATTCAGGTCAGAAATGTCATTGAACAAATCACGTACCTCCTTTGAGACTTTCGAGAAGTCTATCAATATGTATGACTTATACTCATGTCGGGCAAACTCTTCAGCTATTGTTGACTTGCCTATTCGCCGGGCTCCCTGTATCAACAGCGCAGTATCACCATTCCGCTCAGATTTCCATTTGAGCATCGTTTCATATATTTTTCTCTTGAAATATATCATGCTATCTCCCATTGAACTTTCTTTTTGGGCAAAATTAATCCGAAATCCGAGTTCCACCAAATTTTTTTGCTGCAAAATGCCGGTATCCACCAAATTTTTTACCCCGCTTTTGCCGGTATCCACCAAATCTATCCAGTATAAATACAATTCCAGCTTCAATTCTTCATACAAGTCAGGAGGGTGTGTCAAAATGCAACGGAAGCACATTTTGACACACCATCCTCCTACCAGTCTTTGCCTGTCTGACCGACATAAACATATGTCAGCCAGTAGCAGTCATTCTCCTTGCCGGTTAACGGGCTATACGTTTCAAGGTGACGCAGGAGCCGTCAGAATAGGTCACGCGCTCTATCACCACACTGCCGCGTGGAACATTCTCGACGCGCACGCCCTCAACGGTGAATGTCTCGCGCTTCACGATGTTGCCGTTGGTGCCGGTCACGGTGCTGATGCCGTCGGTCACTTCCTCGTCTATCGGACTGACCACCCAGCGCAGACGTGTGCGGTCGGCAGGACCGGCAAAGCCCACCGTGCCTTCCGTACCCGCGTCGTTGGGTGTGCCCACATTGAGGCAACGGGTGTTGTCAGGGGCCGTCTCCATATAGAAAGCGACGTTGCCATTGTCCATCTTGGCGTAATAGGGATATACGGTGGCCGGTGTGGCAGACAGCAGATTGGCAATCTGCAGATATGTCTGTGTGGCGGCGTTCTTGAAGTATACGTTGCCGTCTTCGCCGTATGCAATCTCCCATTTGGCCTCGGGCTGCTCGCTCACGGCATCAATACCGCCGGCAGCGATGTCCGCGTCAGACAGTCCGACACGGAATATCAGCGAGTCGGCCGTTCCGTCGGCTGTGGGGATGGCCACAAGGTAGCGGCGCTGTGTGGACGCATCGGCAGTGGTGGCCGACGAGTTGGAGATGGTGCCGTAACTGTAGATGTTGTGATAGTAGTCGGTGTCATAGCCTGCGAGGGTCATTATCTGCGACGAACGGAATGTCTTCAGCTCAGCGTCCACCTCTGCCTTCACCGAGTCTATCTGCGCCTGTGTGGCATCGATGTCTGCGGCTTCGGTGAGGAACTTCTTTGCCGAGGCTATCGTCGTGTTGAGTGCTTCCAGATTTGCTGCGGGATAGCAGAGTGTCCTGTTGCCTATCTGCGCTGCCGCAGCCGTGCCTTCAGCCTCTTCCACCGATTGGCGCAAGGCGCTGAGAAAGAGCTTGACCATCGAGGCGTCAACCTCGCTGAAAGTGTAGATCATGTCGGCACGGTCGAGAGTTCCGTTGCCCCACAGCCAGTCTGACGGGAAGTCTCTCGGGCGCAGCTGCTGGTCTTTGTTCGACGGGCTGTTTATGCGGTACATGGATATGTCGCCGTCGACACCCGACAGGGCGCACGAGCGGTCGCCGATGTAGTTGACGGTAAACGTGGCGGCATCGTCAGCGGCGACAATCTTTGACGTTCCGTCAACATCGCTGTTTGTCGGCGAGAAATATTTTCCGGTACCGCGGTTGCGCATGGTCACTCCGCCATCTACACTTTCTATCTCCCAAAGCAGTGCGGGATTGTCCCATTCGAAAGTCTCAACGGAGCCGAACAGGCCTTTCGGTGTTATCGTGAGATACTTCGCCGAACCGGCCAGTGTCGTGCCGGAATTATACGCCTTGGTGGCATAGCAGATGATGCGGTAGAGCTTGCCCTCGGCCGGAACAAACACCGTCGTACCCGGAGCCACACCTCCGCCGGCACGCATGCCTTCGTCGTTGACGGTGACCACGGCCGAATAGAGCGACTCGCGGTCGCCCTTGACCACCTTCAGGCGGAAGTAGTAGACCTTCTTGGGCACCAGACCTTCGAGCGTAGTCTCGACGGCATCTCCGGGAAGCGTGGCTGCCACCTCATACTTCAGGCCGTCCTCGCTCTTCTCCAAAATCACGGCATCGGCATCCTCCACTTCGAGCGTCCACGTAAGATGACATGAGGTGCCGTCAGTTACCACTGCCTTCACGCCGGTGGGATACATCAGATAGTCGGCCTTTTTGGCAAGACTGTTGATGTAGTCCTCTATGTTGCTGTAGCCGTTGCCGTCGGTGTCGGCCATGGCGTCGTTGACGTTAGGGTCAGTTCCGTTGGCAGTCTCCCACTCGTCGGGCATGCCGTCGCCGTCGGTGTCTGTCGGCGGAGTGCCGCCGGAGACATTGCCTATACCGCCTACATCCTGTTCGCTCTCTATGAAGGCACCCTCGGTTCCGAGCGATGTCAGCTGGGTGATGATGCGGCGGTCGTGCACGTCGCGCACAATCGACGCTCCCACATGGTCTACCACGCTGTAATAGGCCTCCTCGGCCGTTTCGAGATTCATCGGTGCCGTGCACTTCAGGTTGGGCTGCTGCATCGGCGTAGCACCATTATAGTCGGTGATGAGCGTGCCGTTGAGCACGCCGTCGTTGTTTCCGTCGGTATAGTTGCCAGTGCTGTAGAGATGGTCGGTCTCGGTCCACTGGTCGAAATACTTGTTTGAAGAGCCGCTGCTCGGACCGGTGATGAAGTAGTTGTTCATCACGTCCTGATAGTTGTCGGCAGCCGAGTGTCCGCCTATTATGCCCATGCCGTAGTTGTAGCACACGTTGTTATAATACTGTATGGAACATTTCATCTTCGGGTTGCGGCTCTTGTTGTTGGCCCAGAGACAGTGGCTTACGGTCCAGTTGCGCGTGCCGTCGGTGATGGCACCGAAGCGCTGGGGCAGTATGCCTTCGCTGATGATACAGTTCTGCCACGTGATGTTGTTGGCGTTGGCAATGTGGACGTTGTCCCACGGCCCCCACGAAATGGAACAGTGGTCGAGGATGAGGTCGGTGCAGTTGTCGAGTGTGAGCGTGCACTTCTTGCTGTCCACGGCCGAACCGCCGCGCATGCGCACATAACGGATTATGACATCCGACGCTCCCGAACAGATCACGCGGCCGCCATAAATCGTTATGCCCTCGCCGGGAGCCGTCTGTCCGGCGATATACGTGTTGCTGCTCACGGTGATGGAGGCGCCCGTGATGTCAATCACGCCGCCCACGTCAAACACGACAATACGGTTTGGCTTGCTCACGGCATCGGCCAGCGAGCCGGCTCCAGAGGCGTTGAGATTGGTGACGTGTACCACCGTGCCGCCACGGCCGCCTTTTGCGTATGCCCCGAATCCCTCTGCGCCCGGAAAGGCCAGCTGTTGGGCATTGGCCGCCAGCGATATGCCGGCGACTGTCAGGCATGTAAATAACTGTTTCTTCATATTGATTTGTTTTTGGTAAGTATAATATATACAAGGATGATTCCTATTCTATGCCCATTTCATCTTGTCAAGGTCGTAGTACACAATCATTCCTCCAAGTAACGTCTCGGCTACGTCCTTTACAAATTTGTCAATGTCGGTTATTGTTTCCATATAATTAAAGGTTTTGTATGTGTGGTTGCAAAGTTAACAAAAAACATCAAATCGCAATGACATAGTCAGATGTACTTTTCTAAAAAACACAAAAAGCCGCCATCACAGGCTTGAACCATCTAAAAATCTGCAAAAGATAGCGAAGAGGCTGTATCGGAAGCTCAGATGACGGTCTGATGAGGCAGAAAAATCGGATGGCGATGTGGCTTTACTGTGATAAGAAAGTGAAAACGGAGGGTGGAAGAAGTGCGGATGTGATCCAAACTATTCCAATCTTTGAAAAATTGGAATAGTTTGGATCAGAATACCGCTTCAACCTTTTCCAAATATTTCGGTCCTCTGACATAGCCTTTTTTCTGCTTGTTCAGGCTGATTTCCGCCAAAAGGCCGTTGTCGACAAGTCCTGTGATGTCGTGTTTTGCCGTTGTCGGAGTGACGAGGAGTCTTGAACTTACGTCCTTTACGGTCAGCATGGTGTTTTCGTCCTTAAACATCATATACAGGATTTCAGCCTGACGGGGGCTGATGTTTCCTATCTTGAGCAGCCGGTTTTGGTCGCTCTGCTGGGCAGTTTTCCGTGAAATGTATTTTTTTAGCTCGTCAAATGCTTTTTCGAGGGCGTTTATGTGGTATGTGATGAAATAACCCATGTCGTTTCCGTCGGCTTCGGTTCTGAGGAAGGACTTTTCATATGACGCCTTGGTCTTGTATATGATTCGTGATATTGACATATATTCCGTGAGCCAATAGCCTTCCTTGAGCATGTACCAATGGAAGATGGCCCTTGCTGTCCTGCCGTTTCCGTCGGCAAACGGATGGAGGTAGGATATGAAGAAATGTATGATGATGGCCTTGATTATGGGGTGTATGAACACGTCTGGATTGTCATCGTTGGCAAATCTGACAAGCCATTCCATTGCTGTCAGTATTTCGGTGTGACATGGCGGCGTGTGGACAATCTCGTGGGTGATGGAGTTTTCCACAACAACGTCGTCGTTCTGTCTGAACCTGCCGCAGTCTTCGGGATTTTCCAGCGTGCCGTCAGTCATGAGCGAATGAGTCTTGAGGATGAACCCGATGGAGAGCGGTGTTTCAGTATGGGCGGATAGATAGTTTATGGTCTGGAAGTTGTTGCATATCATCCTCTGCGATTTGTCCTTTGGGGTAATGTTCTTGCGGAGCATCTCCTTGGCTATTTTGCGTGTTGTCGAGGCTCCCTCCATCTGACTTGACGATATGGCTTCCTCAATGATGGAACCGATAAGGTAGCGCTGTCTGTTCTCCTGCGGGAGGATTGACTCGCTCCCCCAGGCACCGCCGAACTTCATGTCGAAGAGGTGACACAGTCTCATCATCCTGTTTGTGAGGCTGAAGTGCAGCCTGTATGGCGAATAGACGTCAATAGTGTTCGTCATCCGGATGACTTTCAGCAACTTCCAAATTTCCAAACTGTCGGGCATCCCATTTATTTTCCTGTACTTCACGTCGCTCCAATAGGAATATTCGTCGAGCAGCCGATTTATGTCCTGAGCGACATTCTTGTCCATCTGGAATGTGTCAGCCGTTGGCATATGACTGTTGAGGGGGGGGAGGTGATTCTATCATAACGGTTTCTATTGAGGGTTTACTACGTGCAAAAATAATCAAACTATTCCAATCTTGCAAAGATTGGAATAGTTTAATTCGTTTAAGCCGCATGATACGTATGTGGATTATAAGATTTAAGGGAGTTGTTGCTCCCTACACAAGTATAAAAAAGCCGGATATCGTATCTATAACAGTAGTAGGGTCATAGTCTTGTCTTTGACCGCATATAAATATAGAAGCTGGCTATTGGGATTAAAATAAACAGCGAATGTCGGATAAAAAATATAGCACTCAACATATCATTAAATGATAAAAAAGTAACATCTTTGCATATTATATGATATGTTGGTGCGGCAAGGGCATTAATAAAGCCGCTTTGCACCTTAAGAATAAGATAAAGATAATGGCAAAGAATACAATGGGGACCAAACTGCCCCGAAAATTGGAACAAAAGATGTCACGAAACAATCTGTCTTTTATGTCTTTCTGTCTAAAGGACCATGATTTTGTCCTGATAATTCTTAAAATTTAACATTTCTTTTTTCTCGAAATAGAACGGCGATAAGGCTCTTTTTGCCTTGTTGTCACACCGTTCTTGTGCCCTTGGCTTGCCTTTAGGGCCTCCTTACACTCCGTTTACGGCGTAGTTGCGTTGCGGTTA
>NZ_URNN01000133.1 GCF_900549175.1 uncultured Prevotella sp.
TGTTCCCTCTGTACTGTGTTTTGCAGACGGATTGGTCATCACCTCAATGCTTTCAATGCTTTCGGCCGGAATCTGACTGAGTATCTGTGTCCGGTTGTTGGCGTTCATGCTCATCTCCTTGCCATTAATCCATACAAGTACATCGGCATTGCCGCGCAATGATATGTCTCCGTTGCTGTTCACATCCACTGATGGTACGGCAGCGAGAAGTTCATTGGCAGATGCGCCTGTGGCGGCAATGTTTGAACTTACATTGAATACCCTGCGTTCAGTGTTGACCGATATTTGGCTTTTATGTCCGCTTATTATCACTTCTTTCAGCAGCTTTGCGTCCTCTGCCAGTTCTATTTTGCCAAGATTGATATCTGAATCCTTTATTGTTACTTCACGTTCCTGTGGTATGTTGCCCAGCATGCTGATACGGACAATATATTTTCCGGAAGGTGCATTGGTTATTTCAAACACTCCATTTTTATCCGTCATTGTGCCTATAGAAAGAGGTTTGCCATTTTCAGGGTTTACAAGAACGACCGTAGCGAAATCAATATGCTCGGATGTATTTTTGTTAAGAACGGTGCCTGTTATATTGCCGTCGGCATGTACGTTTCCTGCAACGAATAAGGAAATTGCTAAAGTGACTGCATTTTTGACTTTCATTTTCTTATTGTGTTTACTTTGTTTTCAGTGTGCAAAGTTATCCAATATCAAATGCAATCCGTTTACAAACAGAAACGGAGGCTGTATCAAAATGACTGTATGGTACTTGTGCTTCCCTTGCATTTTGACACACCCTCTATATGTCATTTATGAATTTGTGTCAACAGGTTATTTTGAACAGTTCGGGCAGATGCCTTTTATCATATAGTTGATGGCATGAGGATAAAAGTCATCGGGTATATTTACCATCGGCACGCTCACTGTTTCAAGACAATAGGTTTTCTTGCATCGTTCACAATAGAAGTGAACATGCTGGTCGGAAATGGTATGGTGTGTGTCACTGTGACACAGTTCGTATTTTAAGGAACGGCTGCCGTCTTCTATTACATGAACCACGTCTTTTTCAGAAAAAAGTTCAAGCACTCTGAATATACTCGCTTTATCTATTGTATATCCCAAAGCTGCCTCCAGGTCGGCAAGGCTGACCGGATTCGTCACTTTCATCAGTTCTTTCATGACCAAGATACGGTTGGAAGTGGGTTTCACTCCCTTTGTATCCAGAATATTTTCAATGTCGGCACTGTTCATACTTTATATTTTGCTACAAAGTTACATATTGCAGATTGCAAACCGGTTGCAAAAAGCGGTGTTATGACTCTTTGGGACTCTTTTCCGGAATAATCCTTATTTTACTGCTTGAGCTGTTGCCCTCCTGTTTTACTTGAATCTGTACGGGTATGCGGTCCTGCAGTTCTTCAACATGACTGATTATGCCCACGTGACGGCCCGCTTTTGAATGGAGGGAACGAAGAGTTTCTACAGCTTTCTGCAATGGCTCGCCGCTGAGTGTTCCGAATCCTTCATCAATGAAGAGGGTGTCAACCTGCCACCGCTGCCCTATGTCGCTTAATGCCAGGGCGAGGGATAGTGAGACGAGAAAACTTTCACCTCCGGATATGGTGCTGGCTGCACGTGACACAAAGCCTTGGTAGGCGTCTTCAAGTGAAATGACGAACGTTCCCGGAGTTACTTTCAGCGTATATCGGTCGGTAAGGGTCTTCATGTAGCTGTTGGCAGAGTGGATAAGGCTTGTCAGTATGTAGCTTTGGGCAATCTTGCAGAATGTGCTTCCATTCGAATTGCCTATCAGCTGGTTCAGGCGCGACCACTTTTTGTATACCGTTTCCTTTTCTTCCGCCTCCTTGATGAGTGCTCCCAACTTCTGCTTGTTGTCCGCATCCGCTCTCAATTCCTGATTTATGGCTCCCCTCCGCTCGCCAATCTCTTCAAGTTGCTTTTCGTTGTATGCAATACGTTCGACGAGAATGTCAAGAGTTTCCTCGTCCGTAAGTTGCGGTTTTCTCTCCTGATGTTCATGTTTCAGTTTGTTGGCGTTGTCCAGTAGCGTCTTCTTTGCAACTACGGCGTCACGGTATTTCTTTAGGAAACCGTCTTCACGTGCTATATCGTTGGATGTATATGAGTTGATTTCAGTCAGTCGTTCAATCGTCAGCGACTCATTTTCTGCGAGAAAAGTGTCAAGAGACGACTTGTTGATTTTGTAATTCTCCTCAGCGGACTTCAACCGGGTCTGAATGACAGTCACCTCGTTGTCTATGCTTTTTGCGTTGTCAAGCAGATCACCTGTCGCTGATGTCCCTTTTGCATCAATGCTTTTCCATTCAGGCATGGCCACTGTTATCGCATCTATTACCGCCTCCACATTCCGGTTGTTTATCTTTGCCGCATTTAGCTGTGAGACAAGTTTCTGCTTCTTTTGAATGTTATTTGCAAATGTTTTGGCGTCTTTGGTAAGTCGCTCACCGAACTCTTCGGGCGAATTGTTCCAATCTGTTTCCCAGCTGACAGACGCTACAAGTTCACGAACTTTTTGTTCTGCCGTCTCAACCTCGCGCTTTTTTGTGTTTCGGAGTGTTTCAGCCGTACTGATTCGTCCCTTACATTCATCCGCCGCTTTTTCTGTTTTCTGCATATTTACGGTCAAAGTCTCGACATGCTTTCTCTTGCAGTCCATTTCCTTGCGCAGACTCTTTACCGCCGATTCTTTTGTTTCGCCTTCTTTGATTCTTGCATCCAGTTCCTCCTTGCGGGTCTTGTTCGATGCCTCCAAGGTTTGCAGGGAGGAGAGGGTGGTGTCGTCGAGCTCGGCTATACCACATGCCTTACACGCCTTTTGTGCTTTTATCTCAGCATTGTCAACCGACTTGTCTTCATTGAATGTTTCAGTGTCTCTCTCATATGCCCTTGATTCTGTTATGATTTCGGCGTCGAGCTTGTTCTTTGCATCAATCAGGTCCTTGTATTCTTTTTCCGCTTTGTCAAATTCGTTTTGCAAGCCGGATACAAGTGCTGACAGTTCAGACTCATGAGGCAGCTCTGCCATGATCTTCTGACGGCATATGGGACATATGTCGCCAACATGAAGTTTTTGGCGCAGTGTGGCGGCAAACCTGTTTACGGTGTCTTTCTGTTTTTCCAAATCTTCTTTGCGGATGGTCACTTTCAGTCCTGCATCACGGATGGGAGAATCCATTTCTGCCGATTTCTTTTTCTTGTCGTTTATGGCTGCGAGTCGTTCTGCCAGATTGTTGCGTGTGCGCTCATGACTCTGCTTTGCTGAAGCCAAAATATCGATGTAGTCTTTGGCCGTGTTGATGTTGTCTGACAAATCCTTTGCCTCATCACGCAGAATACGAAGTCCCGGAAGGTTGAGGGCATTGACCTCTTCCTCTTTCTTCTTCACATTAACCTCTTCCTGCTCTAAAGATTCTTTGGCCGTTTTGGCTTCTTCTCGGGCGCAGGCAAATGCTGGAATCAGTTCGTCGGTCAGGAGCTTGTTCTCTTTTTCGATGGCTTCATCGCTTTTATTGACGGCTTCACGCCCTTCACTGATAGTTGTCAGATGGCTCACTATCGTCTGAACATTCTCGTAAACGGTTGCCTTGTCTTTCTCTGCATCAATGAACTTGTCTATAGTCTTTATCTCATTTGCAACCTTCTGTGCCTCTTGTTCGGCAACCCTATGGGCATAAAGAATGTTGGCGTAGTCTTCTGCCAGACTTTCTATATATTTCTTTTGTTCCGACAGTACCTTCTCCGCCTTTATTGCCTCTGTCATCCAGCGGCGTGCTTCAATGGTAGCGTTCCAATCGTTTATAAGCATTAGCTTCGACCTGAAATCGTCACCTTCCACTATTTCTGTTGCCTTGCGGAACTCTTCTGTGGCATCGGCAACATTTTGTGACAGAACAGTCTCGGTCTTTATCCAGTCACACTTGGTGCTGTCCGTGTCGTTTGTTGCTTTTAGTTCTTTCTGTTTTAGTTCAAGTCCGGCTATTGTATTCTTCTTTTCTTCTATCTCCTCATCTGATAGTGTGCGGGTTCCTTCTACGATGCGTCTCGCCTCTTCCCACTCCTGTCTCTTCCGGTTTGTCAGTTCATATACCTTGGCACCAATTCTGGAGTAGATGTTCAGTCCTGTTATTTTCTCCAGAATTTCGGCTTTCTCGTCATCCTTGCTGTTGAGGAAACGGGTGAACTCTCCTTGTGCCAGCATGGTTGTACGGCAGAATTGATTGAAATCCAGTCCTATGGCATTTCTTATTTCATTCCTTATTTCCGCGTCTTTTGTCAGGGTGTATTGGGTGTCCACGTTCTTAAGTTCCCAAATTTTGTTCTTGATGGAGCCGTTTATACTCTTATACGAACGTGACACAGCCCACGTTGCCTCGTAATAAATCCCGTTGCTTCCTATAAACGTAAGAGTGACATAAGCCTCGGTTGTGTTCCGGCGCATCAGTTGACGCGGGTCATCTATCTTTATTTCCTTCTTTGCATCCATTGTCACGCCCTGCATCTTCGTACTGTACAACCGTGGCGTATCTGCATAAAGAGCCAGACAGATAGCGTCGAGAATGGTTGATTTCCCCGCACCTGTCTTTCCTGTAATCAAGAATACTTCGCTGTCTGCCAGAGGCTCTGCTTCAAAGTCTATTACTGCATCTTCTATGGAGGCTATGTTGTGGATTGTAAGTTTCTGAAATTTCATGATGATTTCGTATTCTTGTGTTACATTCTGTCTTCTTCATTCAGTGCGGTAATCGCTTCCCTGAACAACTCCTTCATGTCGTTGTCGAACTCGATGCCCAAGTCTTCGGCATATCTTTCCGCAATCTCGATAGGCTCTTCTGTCTTGAATTCCTCCACAGACATCACTTTCGCCTCTCTCCTGTTCTTGTTCAGGCGCCGTGTGTTGATGACGCAGAATCTGCATTTCTTGTTTTCCGTAATCGTCAGTGCCTCGGCATTGGCCTCTGCAGGCAGGAAGCCATCCACTTCCACGTTCAGACGTATATATGCTTCTATGTCACTTGGAAAGTTTTCAAGCAGTTCTCTGGCATCTTCCCATGTGGCTGCACCCACTGTCGGGAGGGTTACCAATGGGCGATGTGTTCGTATTTCAATTTCCCTGACAACGGGTTCTTCTCCATGTCTGTTTATTTCGACAATGGAGACAGAATGATTGTAATTCTCATCAAAACTCACAGGGATGGGCGTTCCGGAATATCTCACTCTGTGGTGGCCTCCATGAACGAACTGTCCGTGATGGATATGTCCAAGGGCGAGATAGTCATATCCCGTACCCATATCTTTCAGGTCGTATGAGTCGATGCCTCCCACAGTATAGTCCGTAGCATTGTCATGTCCGGTGAAGTCACAGCCTCTGACAGTGGTGTGTGCTGTCATGATGACAGGCAAGTCTTTGTCATTTTGCTTTTCAACGGTATTCAGAATACTCTGGTAAAAGTCTTTGGGCATGTTTCTTTCGTTCACATACGGAATGGCTGCTATATATCCTTTTTGGGGAACTTCAATGATCAGTTCCTCTTTCATATTTTCATTTATACTGCCGATAGTAAAGACATTCAGGGCTTTCCATGGAGTACGGAAGATATCATGTTTCGTGCCGCTGTCGTGATTGCCGGCCGTTATGACGATCACCATCTCCGGATTGGCATTATGAATTTCCACCAAAGCGTTGGTGAATATAGTCTGTACGGCAGCAGACGGCAGTGGAGTGTGATACACGTCGCCACACAACAGAAACACATCCGGTTTCTCGTCTCTCACAATGTCAATCATTTGCAGAAGCATGGCCATTTGCTCTTCAGTCCTGTCGTAGTTGTATAAGGTGTGGCCAAGATGCCAGTCGCTTGTATGGAGTATTTTCATTCGGATATTTTTTGAGGTTGATTCTTGTTTTGTTCCTTTATCTCAACTCACGCAAAAGGTGTTTGATGGCCGCAACCGGATGATATAAAATCATCCTCGGTCCGGCCCAGCGCATTACAATCTTGATGCGTTCCTTCATTTCCGGTCGGTAGCAGTGGATGGGACATTTCCTGCAAGTTGGCTTTTTGCTACCATAATGGCAACGGTCAAGTCTACCATTGGCATAAAACATCAGCTCCTCGCATTTCGGACAAAGCGTCTTATTTCCTTCATGTTTCCGGCAGTACAGACGTATCATCAGTCTGACAACTGTCTTTTCCTCTTCTATGCGTCTATTCATAAGTGCTGTTTTTTACAGACTTCCATATTTGTTTCCCGAATCATGCCATCAAGTACGGCAACGGTATATTGCAGCCCTTCCTTGTGTCAGTTCTCGCCGGCTGGCATGTGATGCTGTTACTTTCCGATGCAGAAATTCTTGAAGATATTTCCTAATACCTCATTTGTTGTAATCTGTCCGCCGGTAATTTCGGCGAGATGGTCCAGGCAGAGGCGGAGGTCTTCGCTGAGCAGATCGTTGCTTAGGTTCATTTCAAATCCGTTGATTACGCGGGTGATGCTTTCATGGGCACGCATCAGTGAGTCGTAATGGCGGGCGGAGGTCAGTATTACATCGTTTTCGTTGATGTCAGGTAGGTCGGCAAGCCGGTGGATGGTATTGCGCAGATTGTCTATGCCAGTGGATTCACGGGCACTGATACCGAGAATCGTGGCAGTGGGAATGTGCCGATGGAGTAGCGGGGACAGCTGTGATGTCTGGTCCTGCCTGTCCGTCTTATTGTTTACGATTATCAGTCTCTTGTCGTGACAGAGTTCTTTCATCTCCTCACATTCGTCATCAGAAGGAATGGCATCTACAAGCCACAGCACTATAGTTGCGCTGTTTAGTTTGCTGTATGTGCGCTCTATGCCTATGCGTTCAATCTCATCGTCAGTTGTACGCATGCCGGCAGTGTCGATAAAGCGGAATGTCACGCCGTTGATGTCGGTAGTGTCCTCGATGACGTCGCGTGTGGTGCCGTGGATGTCGCTGACGATGGCCTTCTCCTCGCCGACGAGAAGATTCAGCAGCGTGCTCTTGCCGACGTTTGTTTTGCCGACGATGGCCACGGGGATGCCCTGCTTGATGGCCTGTCCGGATGAGAAGGATGAGGTGAGGCGCATGATATGGGCGTCGATGGTCTGCGCGAGGTTGAACAGCTCGTTGCGGTCGGCAAATTCAAGTTCCTCGTGGTCGCTGAAGTCCAGTTCCAGCTCCATGAGTGATGTCATTTTCAGCAGCCGGTCGCGCAGTCGTGACATCTCGGTGCTGATGTTTCCGCGCAGCTGACCGACGGCCAGACGGTGGGTTGCGCTGTTGGTTGACGCGATGAGGTCGGCCACAGCCTCGGCCTGACTCAGGTCCATCTTGCCGTTGAGAAAGGCGCGCTGAGTGTATTCTCCCGGATTGGCCTGGCGGCAACCGGCATTGATGAGCAGCTGCAACACTTTATTTAATATATAGCGCGAACCGTGACACGATATTTCGGCACAATCCTCGCCCGTGTATGAGTGCGGTGCGCGGAACACACTTACAAGCACATCGTCAACCGTATTTCCGTCGCCGTCCGTGATTGTCCCATACGTCACGGTCTGCGTCCGTGCGTTGCGGAGTGTCCTGCCTTGGCGGGCGGGACGGAAGATAGTGTCAGTCATTTCCAATGCCTTTTCTCCGGAGATGCGGATTATGCCGATGGCACCGCCAGCCGGTGTGGCCAGTGCGCATATTGTGTCGTTCGTCATTTGCTTTATTCTTAATATGTATCAGTCAATGCCAGATTTATTGCAGCGCAAAATTACAACATAAATCTCAAAGTTTCATGAAAAGGGCGTGCTTTTTCTGTGGAAGCGTTCCTATTTCGTCCCTTTCATCTATCCGGCTGATGTCGCCGGCCGTTTCCTGCTTCCAATATCCGAATCTCGACATGCGGCGTCTGATGAGTTCGGCACGTTGTTCGTCCGTCATTCTCATCCGTCGCTCGTGGGCGGCACTGTTGTGGTGATGGCCGATTGTGTGTATGCCGGCGGCAAAGCAGGAACAGTCCGAACACGAACTTTGTTCTCGTCTGGGCAAAATAAAAGCCGCATGTCCCGTTGCTGTAACAGAGACATGCGGCCCGTTTGTTTTTGTGAACGCCCCGTCCGGTGCGTTCCGTTGTTCTTGCGTCAGATGCGTTCGAGAACCTTTTCGATGAGTCCGTCGATGGTGTTCTTATATCCCGTGTTTGCCTGTTTTTCCAGCCGGTTGGCAATCACCATGCAGCAGGTTGTCGCCTTGTGGCCCATGAGACGGGCGAGTCCGGCGAGGGCCGAGCTTTCCATCTCGAAGTTGGTTATGCGGTGGCCGTCGTACTCGAAGTTCTCTATTTTGGCGTTCTGGTTCGGGTCGGCGAGGGGGATGCGCAGTTCGCGTCCCTGCGGTCCGAAGAAGCCGCCGCAGGCAATCGTCACTCCGCGCACCATGTCGTCGCCGGCGATGCGGTCGGTCAGTTCCTTGTCTGCATCGATGACATAGGGCGCGCACAGCTGCGGATTCCAGTTCATGTGGCGTTTGAAGTTGTCCTCGAAGTCGAGGTCGCAGACATCGTTGCGTCCGGCGTAGAAGTTTAGCAGACCGTCGAAACCTATGCTCTTCTGGCTGATGATGTATGTGCCGGTAGGGGTGTACGGCTGGAGTCCGCCGCAGGTTCCGATGCGCACGAAAGTGAGCTGGCGGTGGGCGTCGTTCTCCGTCCGTGTGGCGAAGTCGATGTTGGCCAGCGCGTCCATTTCGTTGACGACAATGTCGATGTTGTCGCAGCCGATACCGGTGCTCTGCACGGTGATGCGCTTGCCGCGGAATGTGCCCGTGACGGTGCGGAACTCGCGGTTGGCCACATCACATTCGCGTGTGTCGAAGTGGGCGGCTACAGTCTCCACACGTCCCGGGTCGCCCACGAGGATTATCTTGTCGGCCATCTGCTCCGGCTTCAGGTGCAGATGGAAAATGCTTCCGTCCTGATTGATTATCAGTTCTGATTCTGCAAAGTATTTCTTCATAATATCGTTTGTTTGATTATATACAATTCTTACAGGCTGCACTGGTTTCTTCGCCGCCCGTGTTCTTCCGTCATTGGCGTTTGCTGTTCTCCGAGTTTCTTATCTCCTTTTCAGTCTGTCTTATGTCCATTTCCAGACTTTCATATTG
>NZ_URNN01000134.1 GCF_900549175.1 uncultured Prevotella sp.
CCATCATCGACCTTTCGGTGATGGCCGTCAGCATTGCCGTTGTGTGGTTGTTCTCCTTCACCCGCTACACTGTAGAGCGTTGGGAAGGTGCAGTCCTCGTATGCGGTTATGCCGGATATATGTGGTGGCTGCTTTATAGTATTTGAAGAGTTGGCCTCTCTTCAACTTTAAAAATTAGGGCAGTATTCGTATAAATACTTTTTCAAGTTCTTGACTGTATATTCCTTAAATGCGTGTCACCGGCGTATTTTGGCCGATGTGTCGCGGATGACGAGCTGCTGCGGCACGCGCTCGCGACAGATGGTTTTGTCGCCGGCGATGTTCTTCAGGAGCAGTTGGCAGGCCGTGGTGCCCATCAGATGCGACCTGTCTTCGATGGCCGACATGCGCGGTGTGACATACGCGGCGTGGGCATCGTCGGTGAAACCGATGAGTGCCACATCGTCGGGGATGGTCAGGCCAAGCTGTTTGATGGCCGTGAAGGCGGCGAAAGTGATGATGTCGTTGAAAGCCAAAATGGCATCCGGACGATCGGGCCGGCCGAGCAGTTCGGTAGTGGCGTGCAGAGCCACGTTGTAATCTATAGTGTCGCACACCACGATATTGCGGTCGATGGGCATATGGTTTTCGCGCAGTGCCTCCAGATATCCGTGCTTGCGTCGCCGCACCATGTCGAGGTGGTTGGGTCCGCCGATGAATGCTATGCGCCGGCTGCCGGTGTCTATGAGATGTTGTGTGGCCAGTTGGGCGGCCTCGTCGCCGTTGGCCGTCACCGAAGAGAACAGTTCCGGCAGACATGTACGGCCGAAGAAGACGAGCGGTATGCCCATGCGTGCTATTTCCTCGAAGTGTGAATAGTCGGTGGTGTTTTGTGCCAGACAGGCGATAATGCCTTCAACGTGGAGTCCGACGAAATTGTCTATCACGCGTATTTCGGTTTCAACGTCTTCGTGACTGTTGGCACTTATAACTGAATATCCGGCCTTGGCGGCTTCGTTTTCAATACCGTCGAGTACGGCGGCGTAGTAATGGGTGACGAGATTGGGCACCACCACACCGATAATCTTCGGTGCCTCACGCCGCAGACTCTGTGCGAAAGGATTGGGACGGTAGTTGAGCCGGCGTGCCAGTTCCTGCACCCGTTGCTGCATTTCCTTGCCTATTTCCGGACTGTTGCGCAGCGCCCGGCTTACGGTTGCTATGCTTACGCCCAATTCGCGGGCGAGATCTTTCAGTGATGTTCTGCGTTTGTTTACGGCCATTTATTCGTATCGGTTGACTATGATATTATTATCAGTTTAATGCAAAGTTACGTAAATTTGCGTAAAGGCGCAAACGTTTACGTTACATTTTTAGTGAAAAATGATACAAACATCTTAAAATGTGCTTATCTTTGCATTACGAATTCAGAATGAGTAATGAATAGTTGATAATAAGTTAGTTAGAAAACAGAGGGTTAAAACTGTCGTGAGACACTTTTAACCCTTTTTCATTCTTACAATTGAGAATGGGAAATAGAGAATGGATAATTATGATTACTCTTGCCGATGGAGGCTGTTCAAAATAAGGCTCACGCACACTGTAGGGACATATTCTCGTATTTGTCCGTTTGTAACATGCTGATTTTCAATTACTGTTTGGCGGACAAATACGAGAATATGTCCCTACAAGTCGCTTCCACTGCCTTTTGACACACCCTCATATGTGAGAATAGAATTCTTTCATTTGGAAGAATTTTCAGAATTTCACGCTGAATTTGAACCTGACCCCACGGCGGTTTGCCGTGGGCAGATCGAGGTAGGTGAGGCGCCGCACATACTCCACGTGCAGACAGCGGAATATGTTGTGCACTCCGGCCACCACCTCCACGTACGGCCGGTCGGCCTTCATGGCGTACGACCCGTCTGGAAAAGCCACGACCATGGTTCCATCCCCGTTGTCCGGCGACGAGGGATTGTTCTTGTCGGTGAGCGTGCCCCACATGGTTCTCACGCCCAGAAACTCGCGCAACTTCAGGCTTCTGAGAAGCGGTATGCGGTTGAAAATCTTGCCGTTGAGGTCCCACGACAGATGTACGGAGGCGTAACGGTCGGTAAGGAACTCCATGTTGTCCATCAGTCCGAACATGTCGCGCTGTGTGACATACGATATGTTGGCTGCCGGCATGATGAGCAGCGGAAAGGGGACCCGGTTCCACTGTGCGCCGGCCTTCATGCTCACGTCCACCGTTCCCCAGCTCTTCACCCTGATACGCTTGAAGAACGACGCCTCGGTAAGGTTGTAGCGGTATTGTCCGCCGAGGAAACCGTCGATGCCGGTGGCGTGACTCAGCGTCATTACGGGCGCGTCGAGATTTATCATCCGGCGGTGCTGTTTGGTGCTGGCGAACGTTTCGCCGGGCGCATAGCGCAGTTCGGCGCGCAGCTCGGTGGTGCGTATGGTGCCGAAGTGCAGTGCCCCGCAGGCCTCGTCTTCTTCGGCTGTCAGCGCCACGGTAGTGCGCAGCCCGCACTCCTCCTCGCGTTCCAGTTTCAGTTGCTGGCGGTTGCAGAACATCAGCTTGTCTGCGCTGCCCCATTTCAGCGAAGAGAAAAGGTTGTCCTTGTCGGTGGACAGAAACTTGTCTGTGGGGCTGCTGATGTCGTATGCCGACGAGAACGTGACGTTGCGCACGGGAAACTCATGCGGCATGTACTCCTTGCGGTTGAGCGACCATACGGCTTCCGCCTTGTAGTAGTTGCGGCGGCTCTTCCATCCGCGGGCGTAGTAGCCGTTGAAGAACAGGTGGGGGTGGAGCAGGGCGGTGGTCTGTCCGCCGATGCGCGTGCGCAGTCCGTCGACGCTGTTTCCCGATATGGTGCTCAACACCGGCCCTATGTCAAACTTGCTCTGCATCCGTCCTGGGCCTGTCTCTATGTAGTTCTCGACGAGTATGAGGGCCGCTGTCATCAGAATCTTCGAGCCGCCCATGTTCATGAAGTCATCGGTGAACTCGTCCATGCGGCGTTCGGCTGTGGAGAGTCCCATCGGACGGTTGGCCTCCCAATACCGTTCGTCGCGTGTCTTCGCCCTTCGCATGGCCTCACCGCTGCTTCCGCCTTTCAGCACACTGTCGGGCACGGCCTCGAACGAGTGTGCTCCAAGCCGCGTGTTGCGTATCACAACAGCCTTTTGCAGGAAGTCGAACAGCTTCAACTCCACTATCATATCATCCGTGGTGAGCACCCATTCGCCGCCGGCTGTCCGGCCGTACTCCTGCACAATACGCATATTGTCAACGAAGTTGACGTCGCTGCGTTTCGGAATGGTGAGGTCGCAGCGCTTCACACGGTACGACGAGTCGTTGACTATGTATATGTCGCCGCTGAATCCGAAGTCCTGCGGGTTGTTGGGAACGAAGCTGAGATGGGTGCATACGTCGCCGCCCACGGCCACGGTGTCGGTGATGTAGAAGCGGTAGAAGCCTATGGCGTCGCGGCTTATGGGCGATGTGAACCGGTGTTGCAGCAGGCGTATCTGTTCGTCGGATATGTCGACGTCGGTGAAAAAGTCTTTCAGCGCCGCCACAAGCAGGTCGCCCGACTGAAAGGCATTGTTCACTCCGTCGGCCCGTTCGCCCTTCGTTATCTCCCGCTCTTCGTGCGGCTGCCGCCGGAAGACCTTCTGCGTAACGGTCTCGGTCACCATTACGGGCAGTATCAGCTTGTCGTTGTAGGGGCACAACTCCACCTGCCGGAACACGTCCGGAATCTTCGACAGCATGCCTGACGTAAGGTCTTCTATACTGATGTCGTTGGCGGCAAGCGTCAGTTTCTGGTATTTGTCGTAACTGTAGTGGTCGTGGTTTGACAGGTCGTGGCGTCTTTTGGCGGCAATCACCTTCCTCATCAGCTCTACGGCCGGGTTGTTCTTCCGGCTGTAACGCCCGCGCCGGGTGGTCACCGTCACCTCGTCGAGCCGCTGAACCCTGTCATACCATCTCACGGTGTCGCCCTCCGTACGGCCGCAGTGCATATTGTCACGGGCACGTGCCACGGCGGTCTGCCCCACGGCCAGTGCCAGTAGCGGCAATATCAGCAGCAGCCCTCTTGTCATCTGCCGTACTTTTCGTTGAGGCGGCGGCACAGGCTCTCGTGGCTCTTGTGCATGTATACGTAGATGGCCGACAGCACTATAATCTCGAAGAGCGGATAGATGTAGGGCACGTTGAGTAGACAACCGATGAAGAGCGTTATGGCCCGCGAGTTGTGGGTGAGCAGGTTTGTATACTTCATCAGCGGAAGCGAGCCCTCACGGAAGTCGTCGCGCAACTGCTGCGGCATGTCCGTTGCATCGGGATACTTGGCTCTTATGTTGCGGTAGAAGGCCTGAAACTCGGGCGTGCTCTTCTCCTGTGCGCGGCAATACTTGGCATAGTTGGTGTAGAAGGCCCTGTCCCAAAAGGCCCCTTTCTTGGGCAGTTTGTCTACAATGGCCTGCTGCGACTCGTAGTCGTCGAGCTCGCTGCCGCTCCTGCCCAGCAGGAAGTAGAGGTGAATCTGGCGGTAGTAGTCGGCCAGGCGGCACTGCATGGTGTGGCACACCAGTCCGGCCGTGGCGCATACAAGCAGTATCCACGCCCCCCACTTCATGTCGGTGAAGGGCATGTTCTCGTTCCACAGGCGGAAGACTATGCCCAGATAGACGGCCGTAAACCACACGTCGCTGGCCACACCGTCGAGCATGCGGCCTATGAGAGTCTTCTGTCCGGTGAGCCGGGCGAGCTGTCCGTCGGTGGAGTCGCAGAAGTTTGCAAACATCAGCAGTACCACGCCGGCCACGTTGTGCCACAGGTCGGTGTAGCTGAACATCCATCCCGCGCCCAGTCCGAGAAACATCGAGAGGATGGTTATGGTGTTGGGATGAACCCCGAGGCGCGCCCACAGCAGGGCGAAGGCAAGGCCGATGGGGCGTGTGAAGTATATGTCGAGCCACTCTTCGGTGTCGGCCGACTTGAACGATTCGTGCAGTAATTCGTTGAAACTCTTTTTCATGACTGTGTTATCCTAATATAAAATCTTCAGCTTTCCTTATGTCTCCGGCATGGTCTATGTCGAGAACCTTTGAGAATGGCCATGCCTTCAGCCGCCGTCCGTCGGCTATCAGCGCCCTCTGGAAGTTGCGCATGCGGCTCTCTCCGCGCTCCATGCAGCCGTTGAGCGTGTCGATGGCCGACGGCGTGAGGCCGTAGATGCCTCCTGAGATGTAGCGGCACGTGTCGGAGCGGTCGAGGAATCCGGTGATGTCGAGGCCCTCGTCGGTGTCTACGTACAGCGGCTTCTCGTCGTCGATGTAGTCGGTAACGCCCATCATGCCGTCATATTCGCCCGACGCCACGGCCGCGCTGAAGTCGGCAATGTAGCGTGCGAACTCCTCTTCGCGGAAGATGGTGTCGACCGTTGTCAGGCAGAACGGCCCGTCGCCGAGCATGCGGCTGATTTCAAAGAAACTGTGCATCGAGCTTGGCGTGCTCTTCACTACGAAGCGCAACGGCACCGGGCGTCCGTCGAGTCCGTCCTGCTGCAACTTGACGAGGTGCAGGCCCACCTCTGTCATTACGGCATTGCATATCACAACTATCTCCTCGGCGTCGTTGGCCATGAACACTCTTATCAGGCGGTCTATCAGCCGTTCGCGCCCTATCTTCACCAGCGGCTTGGGCTGTTCCACACCCTCTGCTGCCAGCCGGCTGCCTTCTCCGGCAGCGATTATTGCATATTTCATTTTCTTTCTGTATGTATAACGGATGGCAAAATTACGAATTAATAATGAGAACAGAAAACGATTTTACTCTTTTTCGCCCTCCGCGGCTCAACTCGGGGAGTTAAGGAGTTAAATGGAGTTAGGGAGTTAAGCCAAATGTCTAAGTGGTAATTAGATGCTCATAAGCTATTGGCTTAACTCCCTTTTACTCCTTAACTCCCTTTAACTCCCCGAGTTGAGCACTTGCGAAACCGCAGTCTTGTGTCTATATGTCTTTTATGCGGTTGTCAAAATCGCGTGCCCCGCCGCGTTCGCCGAATATCTTGAAGAGCATGCGCACGCGCATGTTGGTTATGGCCTGGGGCGAAGTGTCTGTCAGTATGGCTATTTCCGACGGGATGAACCGCAGGCGTATGAGCAGGCATACGTTTGTTTCCCTGAAGCTCAGGCTGTCGGTGGCGTTGAGTTTGTTCATCAGTTCGGGCAGATGTGCCGTTACGAGAGGGTAGAGTCCGGCCCAGTCTTCGTCCGCCGCTTTATGGCAGCGGGCGGCCATTGAGTGCAGTCTCATCACCTCGGGCGCATGCAGCAGCTGCTCCTGCATGTTCCATTTGTCGGGCCGCCGGTGGTCGGGATGATACTCCGACAGCCTCTGCTGCAGCTGTTCCACTTCGCTTGTCTTCTCCGCTATCAGCCTGCTGTCGTGCTCCTTCCGGCGTTGCAGTTCGGCCAGTTCGGCGCATGCGCTGTTGTACAGCCTCAGCTCTTGAGCATAAAGTTTGTTTACCGACCTTATCTTTCTGCGGTGGTACAGCACCAATAGCAGGATAATGGCTGCGAGCAGCCCCACCGCATGGAGCATGATGTGCAGCCGCCGCCTCGCTTGCCTGTCGGCCACCATGGTGTCGTACCGCGTCTGTACGCTGGCAGTCTCCAGAGCTTTGTTTCCGTAGAGGGCCGTCTCGTACGCCCAGTTCAGCTTTTTGCTGATGTATGCCGCGCGTTTGTATTGTCCCGTCTTGTTGAAATGGTCTGTCAGCTTGTGGCATGCTTCGGCCCCGATGTCGGGCGACGGCGAGAAAATGGCTTCATACCACAGTGAGCATGCCTGCTCCATCTGCCCCCGGCCTGCGTGTATGTCGCCCAGAAGTTTCTGTGTCTTGTAGAGCTGGAAAACGTTCTGTGCCTCAACAAGCTGCCGTTCGGCCAGTGCCGTGTCGCCGCGGTACAGTCTGTAGGAGGCATGGTTGGTGAGCATGGCGGCGTGCTGTCTGGCGTCTTCTATGTCACGGTGGTCAAACTCCCTTATATATTTGTACATGCTGTCGGGCAGGCCGAGCGCGTCGAAAGCGTCGGCAATCATGTTTGTGGCCCTTGCGGTGAGCCTGGTGTTGCCGGTGGATTTGGCCGCCCTGAGGGCCTTGCGGTAATATGCCATGGCGAGCTTGCCGTTGCCCGACTCGTTGTTTACGGTTCCGAGCGTCTCGTAGAGGTCGTAGAGAAAGTGGCTGTCGGTGCTGCCGTGTGCCTCCTGTTCGGCCTGTTTCATCATCTCTATGCCCCTGTAGCGCACGCCGTTGCTGTAGAGTGTTATGCCGTTGTGCAGCAGGGCGCGCCCGTAGAGGCTCTTGTCGCGGTGCTCCATGCAGTACAGCCGGCACGCCGCAATGGCGCTGTCGCTGGCTTCGGTTATGCCCATGCGGTGTATGTTTTCGCTCACTATGAGATGGTAGAGATGGCGTTCCCTTTCGTCCGGGAAACTGTCGGCCGTGTAAGGGGCAAGCATGTGCAGGGCATTGTATGGCGAAGTGAGCGCTGTCTGCTCGGCCCGTTGAAGCAAAGAATTGCGTGACTGCTCCTTAGAGCAGCCCGCAATTACCATAGATACAACTGTGAGAATTCCTAATCTAAGGTATTTCTTTTTTAATATATGTGTATATTTCTGTGTTATTGTCTCTCTCTCTTTTTATGATTCTTGTTTCACTTTTCTGTTGTTTCGGTTTCCGCCGCATGGTTTCTGTACGGCCAAATGCGGCTATTTGAGCCTGAAGGTGACCGGCAGCGTGAAGTTAACGTTCACGGGTTTGCCGTCCTGTCTGCCCGGATTCCAGTTGGGCATGGCGTTTACCACGCGCAGTGCCTCGGCATCGAGCAGCGGGTCGGCGCTTTCGGCTATCTCGGCATTGGCCGGCTTTCCGGCGCTTGTCACGACGAATTTCACGAGCACGCGGCCTTCCTTGCCGTCCTTTTCGGCCTCGGCGGGGTATTTGATGTTTTCGCCGAGCCACTTCATCAGGGCTTCGTCGCCACCGTTGAATGTAGGCATCTCGTCACACACGTCGTAGATTTTCTCTTCCTTCTGACCGCCGCATGCCATTAAGAACAGCACGGCCATCATCATGAAAAATTTGATTTTCATTTGTTTTCGTATTTGTTTCATTTCACGTTATGTTTCAATTCCACATTAATTATATATATCCGCTCGCAATATATTTTGCATATCTGCCGCGAGTGTTGTTTGTCCTGTCACCGGGAATGGGTAAACCATTGTGTGGCACAGCGTTGCAAAAGTATAAAAAAAAGTCGTTTAAGGAAAGTAAATCGTTACACATTATTACACATGGTGTAAAAAACGGTTTAAACGTCGCCATTTTGGTATATTTGTCATGGTGAAACGGCTGTCCGGATGCTGCGGCGGCGTTGCGGCCGTCTGTCGTGATGCCAGTGCGGCAGTCGGTTTTTGAACTATGTTTACTTTAACGTATGTTAATCGGCTCCTGCGGAACAATTCTCACACGGTAGCCCGAAAATGGCGTTTTTTCCGTCGAAATGGGGGGCGCTGACAGTCAGACAGTTATGCCGGCAGCCGCTTGCGGTGATGTCGGGAGCCCCCGTTCACACCGTAAAATAACCCATATTGCACTGCGAAACGGCCTATATTGCATTGCGAAACGGCCCATATTGCACTGCGAAACGGCCCATATTGCATTGCGAAACGGCCCATATTGCGTTGCAAAACGGCCTATATTGCATTGCAAGGAGGCCAAAACGGCATGTTCACGGGGGCGGAAGGTGCCCGTAAAGAGTGCATGGCGGCTCCCCGATTTTCTATTTCGGGGAAAAAGAAATGTTAAATTTTAGGAATTATCAGGACAAAGATAGCATTGGGTTATGGGGCTCAGAATAGAGTGTTAGAGCAAGACCGATTTTACATAAAGCACATGGTATTTATGGGTGCGCCCTGAAAGGGCAGCAAGCTCATAGCCCGGGGCAGAGCGAAGCGGCACCCCGGGTGTAGTGCGAACGTGCGCAATCGCCATGAAAGGGCAAAAGCATTGAATATTAATTACTTATATATTGGAACTATATGCTTTTGCCCTTTCAGGGCGATGGTGATGTACGGTACATGAAATCCCGGGGT
>NZ_URNN01000135.1 GCF_900549175.1 uncultured Prevotella sp.
CTATCGCCTCAATAGGTTAATTAGCAATCATGTACGGAGGTGTTACATAGTAGCGATATGGGTACGAAAATGCTTCAAACCTCAAATAAGGCTTGAATAGCATTAAAAGGTGTCTTATTGTATTTCCTTGCCGTCTCAACAACGGAATGTAGTTCGAGAAAAGCGTCTGTCCCTAAATTTGAGCGGAATGTGCAAGAGTTCTTCAGACACTTCTTCTCGACTTATTATAAGTTCTTTACAGGAATTTCATAGATGACGTTAAGAGTATATCACCTACTGCAGAACAGTCACCTTTCGCAATTTGTTAAAAATGCAACTCGACATCTTTTCCGAATGGTGCGAGCGACAATCCTGCCATCTTGAAGTGTTGTCGGGCAAACGGGATGCCGATAATGCTGACAAACAGCAACACTCCGAATAAGATGTGCATCAGCCATGCCCACAGGCCACCGAAGACAATCCAAAGGATGTTCAGCGGAATACGGATGCAACCGGTCGGACACTCAGTGTCCCTCACCTCCGCTCCGAAAGGCCACAGACACAACAAACCTATCTTGAACGTCTGCAACGCCACTGGGATGCCGATGATTGTTACGGCCATAGCCAGACTTCCCGTGAAATAACCGATGGCAGCCTCGAGTCCACCGAAAAGCCACCACAACAAGTTTCCTATTATTCTCATAAGCCATTACTGTTTTTTTACGTTGTCACCAATGCTCCGCCACGGCTTTCTTCTACGGAACGGTTTCCGTCAAGCCCAATGTACAGAACCAATGTTACAATGCAAAAGTAATGAAAACCGATTAGAAAGACGAATACCGCATACTGTTTCAGCTTACTTTTCAAGCATTTTAAGAACCAAAGGCCCAATATGTTTTTATTCTTTAACCAGCGTGCCTGATACAAAATTTACTGATTGGCAATATAATATACAGTGTGCCGCTTGTATATTTCCGGAAATTTACTAACTTTGCAGAATATTTATAAGTAAGGTATACCTGATGAAAGAATTTGTAATATCCGAAGCCAAAACCGAAACCGCAGTGCTCGTTGGCCTGATAACCAAAGACCAGGATGAAGCCAAGACCAAAGAGTATCTTGACGAACTCGAGTTCTTGGCCGACACCGCAGGAGCCGTCACCGTAAAACGCTTCACGCAGAAGGTGAACGGGCCAAGCTCGGTGACATACGTTGGTTCCGGAAAACTGGAGGAAATAAGACAATACATAGAGGCGGAGGAAGACGCCGAACGCGAAGTGGGCATGGTGATCTTCGATGACGAGCTGTCGGCAAAACAGATACGCAACATAGAGAAGGAGCTGAAGGTGAAGATACTCGACCGCACGAGTCTCATCCTCGACATTTTTGCCATGCGAGCACAGACAGCCGAAGCAAAGACACAAGTGGAGCTGGCACAGCACAGATATATGCTGCCGCGACTGCAACGCCTGTGGACACACCTTGAGCGCCAGGGAGGCGGTTCGGGCAGCGGCGGCGGAAAAGGCAGCGTGGGACTGCGCGGCCCCGGCGAGACACAGCTCGAGATGGACCGCCGCATCATCCTGCAGCGCATCACCCTGCTCAAACAGCGTCTTGAAGAGATTGACAAGCAGAAGACAACGCAACGGAAAAACCGCGGGCGCATGATTCGCGTGGCTCTGGTGGGATATACCAACGTGGGCAAGTCGACGATGATGAACCTGCTGTCGAAAAGTGACGTATTTGCCGAAAACAAGCTCTTCGCCACGCTCGACACCACAGTGCGCAAGATGGTGATAGACAATCTGCCGTTCCTGCTTGCCGACACTGTGGGATTCATCCGCAAGCTGCCCACCGACCTTGTAGACTCGTTCAAGTCGACACTCGACGAGGTGCGCGAGGCCGACCTGCTGGTGCACGTGGTAGACATATCCCACCCCGACTTCGAGGAACAGATAAAGGTGGTGGAGAACACCCTGAAAGAGTTAGGGTGCGCCGACAAGCCGTCGATGATAGTGTTCAACAAGATTGACGCATATACATGGGTGGAGAAAGACGAAGATGACCTGACACCACCCACACGCGAAAACATATCGCTTGACGAGCTGAAGGCCACATGGATGGCCAAAATGGCAGACAGTTGCCTGTTCATATCGGCACGCGAGAAACAGAATATAGACGAGCTGCGCGACATTTTGTACAAACGCGTACGCGAATTGCATGTACAGAAATATCCATACAACGACTTCCTATACGAAAACTATGAGTAAAAGACCGGACTACATCCCCGATGACTACCGCAGCCTCACCCTCGACGAGATAAGCGCTCTCGAACAGAACGGATGCCATGCCGAGGACTGGGGAAACATAAGCGTTGCAGGAGACTTCACCGCAGACAACATAAGCAACGTGTCATTTTTCGGCAACGTGTGCCTCGGTGTGTTTGACAAACAGATTGAGACAGAAGAGGGTTTCCGCCGCCACTCGGGAATACGCAATGCCGTACTGCGCGACGTCAGCGTGGGCGACAACAGCCTGATAGAAAACATCGGATGCCACATCAACCGCTACGACATAGGCGAAGAGTGCTACATAGCCAACGTAGGGCGTATGACCTCCGACGAGGCCGCCACATACGGCGAAATGAACATTATACCAGTGATGAACGAAGCCGGAAACGGCAACGTCATCATTTACGACGGACTGACATCGCAGATGGCGGCGTTTATGGTGGCCCATGCCTCCGACAGCGAACTGTGGCAGGCACTGAAGGATGCCACAAGACGCCATGCAGACAGCCACCGTAAACAGCGTGGAAGCATCGGCAACAGGGTGAAACTGGTGAACACCCGCGAAATAATCGACACCATCGTCGGAGACGACTGCGAAATAAACTGTGCATCGCGACTGAACGAATGTACGCTGACGGGCAATGAAGAGGCTGCAATATACATCGGCAACGACGTGATTTGCGAAAACACGGTTGTGGCCGCAGGAGCCTCGATTGTTGGCGGAGCCAAGGTTGACAACTGTTTCGTGGGAGAAGCCTGTCACATTGGCAAGGGCTTCTCCGCCGAAAACTGCGTGTTCTTTGCCAACTCATACATGGACAACGGCGAGGCATGCTCGGCTTTCTGCGGCCCGTTCACCGTCAGCCACCACAAGTCGACCCTGCTCATCGGCGGCATGTTCTCATTCTACAACGCCGGCTCGGGTACCAATTACAGTAACCATGCCTACAAGCTCGGCCCCATTCACTACGGCACACTGGAAAGAGGAACGAAGACGGCCAGCGGAGCACATCTGCTCATGCCGGCAAAGATAGGCTCTTTCTCCATGCTCATGGGAAAGATACAGAACCATCCCGACACGCGCGACCTGCCGTTCTCATACATTATAGCTTCCGGAGACACGGCCTTTGCCGTGCCCGGCCGAAACATCATCACCGTGGGCACATACCGCGACACGGAGAAATGGCCCAAACGTGACATGCGTCCGAGAGCCAACCGCAGCAGCATTGTCAACTTCGAATGGCTCGGCCCATACACCGTACAGGCCATTATCCGCGGCAAAAACACACTCGAGAAACTGAGAAAGGAACAGGGGCAGGACATGGCGACATATAGTTACGGCGGATGTACAATACGCAACAGTGCACTGCAGAAAGGCATTAAATACTATGACATGGCCATACGACTGTATATGGGCAAAGCGGTAAGAAACCATTTCTGCGAGCTGCCGGAAAGCAGCATAGGCACCGGCGGATGGACAGATCTGGCAGGACTGATTGTGCCGGAGACGGAAGTGGCGCTGATGGCAGACGAGATAAGGAGCGGGGCCATTGACGATGTGCAGGCGATAGAGGAACGCTTTCTGGCCATGCACGCCAATTACGACGCCTACAAATGGAACTGGACTTACAGCGCAATACTCGACTATTTCCACCTCGACACCCTTACCGGAGATGACGTAGCACGCATAGACCGGGAATATGAGGCGGCACTGCGTGAGTGGACCGGTGCCATACGCCACGATGCCGAACGCGAATATGCCTTGGGCGACGTTGACGAAGACACGCTCGGCAGCTTCCTTGCCAAACTGGAACAGTAAACACAAAGAGAACACAACAAACAATAACAACACAATGAAATTAAGAACATTTATCACAACCTGTATGTTTACGGCTGCCGCACTCACGGCACAGGCCAACGACTACAAGTATCAGACCGTCGAAGGCGACCTGATGAAAACGCGCATCTACACGCTTGACAACGGACTGAAAGTCTACCTGTCGGTAAACAAGGACGCACCGCGCATACACACCTATATCGCCGTGCGTACAGGAAGCCGCAACGACCCGGCAGAAACAACCGGACTGGCACATTATCTGGAGCACCTGATGTTTAAGGGAACAAAATCATTCGGCACAACCGACTATGCCAAGGAACAGCCACTGCTCGACGCCATTGAGGCACGATATGAGACTTATCGCAAGCTCACCGACCCGCAGGCCCGCCGCCAGGCATACCATGAGATAGACAGTCTGTCGCAGATAGCCGCACAGTATTTCATACCGAACGAGTATGACAAGATGATGGCATCGATAGGTGCCGAGGGAACCAACGCCTACACATCCAACGACGTGACATGCTATACGGAGGACATTCCGGCCAACGAGGTGGAAAACTGGCTCAAAGTGGAAAGCGACCGATTCCAGAATATGGTAATACGCGGATTCCACACCGAGCTCGAAGCCGTATATGAGGAGTACAACATCGGCATAGCCAAGGACAACAGAAAGATGTTTGAGTCGCTTTTCAAACTTCTCTACCCCACCCACCCTTACGGCACACAGACAACAATAGGCACGCAGAACCACCTGAAGAACCCTTCGATAACCAACATCAAGAATTACTTCAACCGCTACTACGTACCTAACAACACGGCCATCTGCATGTCCGGCGACATGAATCCCGACGAGGTGATAGCCCTGATAGACAAGTATTTCGGCAAATGGAAGCCCAACGCAAACCTTTCACGTCCGGAATACCCGGCCCTGAAACCCATAACGGCGATAAAAGACACTACCGTCATAGGTCAGGAGGCAGAAAGACTGATGATGGCCTGGCGATTTAATGCCGCCGCCAATGCACAGTCGGACACTCTTGATGTCATCTCGCAAATGCTTGCAAACGGCAAGGCCGGACTGTTCGAAGTGAATCTGGAGCAGAAGATGATGACCGGAGGCATAGGAGCTTTCAACTACGGACTGGCTGACTATTCCGGCTTCGTCATCAGCGGAATGCCTAAAGACAACCAAAGCCTTGAGGAATTGCGCACGCTGATACTCGGCGAGATAGACAAGTTGAAGAGCGGCAACTTCTCCGACGATTTGCTACCTTCGGTCATCAACAACATGAAACTTGCGTATTATAAGGATCTGAAAAGCAACGAATACCGCGCCGACGCTTTTGTGAACGCATTTATCAACGGTGAGAAATGGGAAGACGTGACCGACAAGCTCAACCGTATCGAGAAGATGACAAAGCAGCAGATAGTGGAATTTGCCGGCAAACACTTCAACGACAACTTCGTTTGTGTATACAAGAAAATGGGCAATGACACCACCCTGAAGAAAATAGACAAGCCGCAGATAACGGCCATACCGGCCAACCGCGACCTGAGCAGCAAGTTCCTTCAAGAAATAACCAACGCGGAAACGAAACCGATACAACCGCGATTCATTGACTTCAAGACCGACCTGACAGTGTCGAAAATCAAGAACCTGCCCCTGCTGTACAAGCACAACGACGAAGACGACCTGTTTACACTGGCTTTCTGCTACGATTTCGGCACAGAAGACGTAAAGGGCATAGACCTCGTGGCCGATTATCTTTACTACATAGGCACCGACAAGAAGACGTCGGCGGAAATAAAGCAGGAGTTCTACAAACTGGCTTGCAACTATTCGCTTTCAGCCAGCCAGAACACACTTTGGGTATATCTCAACGGCCTCAACGAGAATCTGCCGAAGGCATTGGCTCTCTTCGAGGACTTCCTGAAAAACGCCAAAGGCGATGCAGAATCATACGAAAAGTACGTCAACCTGCTTAAGAAGAACCGCGAAGACTACAAAACCAACCAAAACTACAACTTCGCCTATCTGCGACAGTACGGACAGTACGGCCCGTACAACTCGCTGCGCAACACGCTGAGCGAGAAAGAACTGCGCGAAGGCGGTGCCCAGATGCTGCCAAATATGATAAAAGACCTCAACTCCATCGAGCACTCGGTGATGTACTACGGTCCTTACACGGAAAAACAGCTGGCTTCTCTCATCACCAAAACTCACAAGACACCGAAGAAACTGGCTCCCGTTCCCACCGGAAAGGAATATACCATGCAGACAACTCCGGGCAACGAAATATACATTGCCCCGTATGACGCAAAGAACATTTATATGGTGCAGTTCCACAACGAAAACCGCCAGTGGAATGTGGATGAAGCTCCGGTAAAAGCTGTATTCAACGAATATTTCGGTAGCAGTATGAATGCAATCGTTTTCCAAGAGCTGCGCGAGGCCCGCGGACTGGCATACAGTGCCGCAGCCTACTACAATGAGCCGTGGCGAAAGACACAACCTGAGTCGTTCTTCACCTACATCATCTCGCAGAATGACAAGATGGGCGACTGTATCAGTGTGTTCAACAATATTGTTGACACTATCCCCCAGTCGCAGGCTGCATTCGAGATAGCCCGCCAAAGTATTGTCAAGAAACTGCAGAGCCAGCGAACCCTCCGCGAAAATGTTCTCTACGCCTACCGCAGTGCCATGCAACGCGGAATTGACTATGACATCGACGAGAAGATTTACAACGCCCTGCCTTCTCTCACTCTCGATGATATAATCAAGTTTGAAAAGCAGAACATGGCGCACAAACCATACCGGTACATCATCCTCGGCGACGAAAAACAGCTTGACATGAAGTTACTGGAGAAAATAGGTCCTGTCAAGAGACTGACAACAGAAGAAATCTTCGGATATTAAAAACAGGCAAGCTAACAAGAAACAGTTGATATTTTAACATAAAAAACGGAGATACAGAGAATCATACAAACTCTGTATCTCCGTTTTTTATGTATTAATAATTACGCCAATCGGAATGCAATAAAAGGACATCACCCTTCCGTCAGCCACTCGTCGACACCCCGCATGGCCGAAGAGAAGTTGACACCTATCTTGTAGACACGCCTTCCGTCGGATGCGAAGGGAGCGGCATAACCGCGTTCGTTTATCTGACGGAGAGCGTCGGAGGCCGTTCCGTCGAGTTTAACCTCTATTATATAGATGTATTTTGATGTCTTCATCACGATGTCGATGCGCCCGCGGCTCGTGGTGCGCTCCACCTCGGTGTAGAACCCGAGTAGCTTGAAAATGAGATACATCGAGTTCTGAAAATAGACTTCCATACGCCCCGCAACCTGATAACTCGTGTCGGCGAACAGCGTCTGCATGCGCTGCATGAAAGCGTCGGGGCGCCCGTTGCGTATGTCATTTACGAAGTTTGCAATGAAAAACTCGGTTTGATTTTTCTTCACAGGTGTGTAGAACGGCAGGAGATATCTTATAAATCCGTTCTCAACCTCCATGTTCGGGAAACCGAGCTGATATGTCTTGAACTCTTCATCATATCCCTTTATCGTGAGATAGCCACTCTGGTAAATCACAGGTATGGGGTTTTGCGACATTGAATCGACACTGTTGAGCAGGTCGGACGACACAAACTCTTCCTGCAAATTGTTAAGGTCGTAGTCGGCATGGCGGAGAAGATGGACGAGAAACGATGGAATTCCCGTCTCAAACCAATAGTCACCGAACTTCAACATATCGAATGTGTTGAGAAGACTGAATGGATTGTATATTCCCAAAGTGTTGACTTCAAAATGATATCCGTCGTAAAGCCGGCGCAAACGTTCGCACACCGTATCGTAGTCGGAACCGGTGGCATCGGCCAGTTCATGCAGAGAATCCTCGAAATAAATGTGTATCTCACGCTCCATTATGCCGCAGATATCGATATACCGGCGGTCCATAGAGATATCTTTCAGATTGTTCAGGTCACTGAACACACTTACCTTGCCGAACTTGGTCACACCCGTGAGGAAGGCGAAGCGGATATACTGGTCCTGAGTCTTCAGCACCGAGTAGAATGCCTTGAGGATGTTGCGGTACTCTTCCTGCAAACCCGCGTTGCCGATGGTCTGAAGCATGGGCTTGTCGTACTCGTCGACGAGTATCACCACGCGCCGCCCCGTCTGCTCGAAAGCCCTGCGCACGATACCCTTGAAGCGCAGTTCGGGAGTAACCTCTGTGGGTGACGTGCCGTAGAGCCGCTCCCAATAGGCGAGCGTGTCGTTGAGAACGTTGAGCAACGCCACGGGACTGTCGTAACGGGCTGTGTTCAAATCGAGATGCAGTATGGGGTGCGTGGCCCATTCCGTCTCCAGCTTTTCGATGGCGAGGCCGCTGAACAGGTCGCGGCGGCCGCTGAAGTACGCCTCCAGTGTGGATACGAGCAGGCTCTTGCCAAACCGCCGCGGACGGCTCAGAAAATAGTAGCTGCCCGTTGTGGCCATCTTATAGACAAGCGCGGTCTTGTCTACATAGACGTAACCGTCGGTGCGAATCTTCTCAAAACTCTGTATGCCAATGGGATATATCATAGCTAAAAAATTAATGTCAGGTTCGTTATTAAGTCACATCACTCCTCCGTCAGCCACTCGTCGATGCCCCGCACATCCGAAGAGAAGTTGACACCTATCCTGTAGACACGCCTTCCGTCGGATGCGAAAGGAGCGGCATAACCGCGTTCGTTTATCTGACGGAGAGCATCGGCAGCCGTTCCGTCAAGCTTCACCTCTATTACATAGATATATTTTGATGTCTTCATCACGATGTCGATGCGCCCGCGGCTTGTGGTACGCTCCACCTCGGTATAGAACCCGAGCAGCTTGAAAATGAGATACATCGAGTTCTGGAAGTAGACTTCCATGCGCCCCGCAACCTGATAACTCGTGTCGGCGAACAGCGTCTGCATGCGCTGCATGA
>NZ_URNN01000136.1 GCF_900549175.1 uncultured Prevotella sp.
CGCCACACACGACATCGACATGATAGTCATCGTGGTCTACATCCTGTCAATGAGTTTCATATTCGGCAGGTGGATAAGGGGCTTCAGCGATGCTTTCACGGTGGCGGCATGGGTTGCCGTCTACCTGCCCGCGGTGTTCTACTCCTTCCTCTTCGAGACGTTCAACCACGGGCAGACGCTCGGCAAGATGGCAATGAACACGAGGGTGGTCAAGGCCGACGGCTCCACGCCCGGTGTGGGCGACTATCTGCTGCGGTGGATGTTCCTGCTTGTCGACCTGCACTTCACCAGCATCGGCCTTCTCTTCATCATGTGTACGCGGTCGAACCGCCGGCTGGGCGACATGGCGGCAGGCACGCTCGTCATCAAGTTGTCGGGCTACAAGCGTATGCACATCTCTATCGACGAGTTTGGCTATGCCCGCCGCAATTACACTCCGGTATATCCCGAGGCGGCACGGCTGTCGCTGCGTCAGGCCGACGTCATCAGCAAGACCCTCTACGGTTCCGAACGTTACAATGCCGACCAGACGGCGCGTCTCTCGGCCAAGATTCAGCAGTATCTGTCTGTCACCCGCCGCGAGAATGACGATACGGCGTTTCTCGTCACCCTCCTCCACGATTATCAGTATTACGCTCTGGAGCTGGTGTAGGGGCAAAATGCCTCATGGTGCTTTGTAGGGACATATTCTTGTATTTGTCCGTTCGTAATATATTGATATTCAACGTTTATTTTGCGGACAAATACAAGAATATGTCCCTACAAGTTGCTTCCCTTGCATTTTGATACACCCTCCATGTCATTTTGCAAGTTCGGTAGGAAAAATGTTATTTTGCCTTGCAAGTTCGGTAGGAAAAGTGTTATTTTCTCTTGCAAGTTCGGTAGGAAAAGTGTATCTTTGCATTCGGGATATAATATAAAGTGCTATAAATCAAATGTATAGAAATGTAATAAAACAACTTCGCGAATGGAAGGATAAATCTGACCGCAAACCGCTTGTGTTGGCAGGAGCGCGTCAAGTGGGAAAGACGTATGTTCTCAAGCACTTTGGTGAGGAAGAGTTTTCAAACGTAGCCTATATCAACTGCGATGACAACGAGACGGTAAAGGACTTGTTCATGCAAGACTATGATATGCAGCGTATAATTCTGGCTATAGGGGCCATCACCGGACAGTCCGTTGAAGCGGGAAAGACATTGATTATCCTGGACGAGATTCAGGAACTTAAAAGAGGTTTGTCTGCATTGAAGTATTTTTATGAGAAAGTTCCGCAATATCATGTTGCCGTGGCCGGTTCGCTGCTTGGAATCACCATGCACAAAAACGAGTCGTTTCCTGTTGGCAAGGTAGATGTACTTCATATCTATCCCATGACTTATGACGAATTTCTTTTGGCCAAGGGACGTAAGCAGATGGTGGACATTCTTAAAAGCAAAGATTGGAACACTGTAAAATTGTTAAGGACGGAATATATAAAGTGTCTGCGTGAGTATTATTATGTAGGGGGTATGCCGGAGGCCGTAAAAAAGTTTATGGAGACTAACGATGCCATTAAAGTGAGGGAGGTGCAAAACAACATTCTTTACACCTATCAGAAAGATATGTCTAAGCATGTACCGGCAAGTGAGGCTAACCGCATCAATATGGTGTGGCAGTCTATGCCTTCTCAGTTGGTAAAAGAGAACAAAAAGTTTGTTTATGGCGTTGCTAAACCGGGAGGAAGGGCAAAGGATTTCGAAGTTGCCATACAATGGCTTATGGATGCCGGTTTGGTATATAAGTCGGAAAGGGTGACGAGGCCTGAAATGCCATTGAAGTTTTATGCGGATATTTCGAGTTTCAAACTCTTTCTGCTTGATTGCGGGCTGTTGGCCGCCATGAATGAGACACCGCCGGAAATTCTGCTTGTGGCGAATAACGGTATGGGAGAGTTTAAAGGAGCTTTTACAGAGAACTATGTGATGGGCCAACTGGTTGCAGCGTGTGGCAAATCGGTGTTTTATTTCACAAATGACGCCAAATTGGAGATTGATTTCTTGATTCAGCATGGTTGTGATATAGTTCCTATAGAGGCAAAGGCTGAGGAGAATCTGCGCTCGAAGTCGCTGGCATCATTCATAAACTCTCATCCTGATATGCGTGGATTGCGTTTTTCCATGTCTGATTATAGAGAACAGGACTGGATGACGAACGTGCCATTGTATGCGGCATCAATCTATTTCTGAATTACAATGCGGCTGCACTGAATTATCTTTACTTTAACGTATATTAAAGGACACCCTGACCGCGGTTTCCGCACTACGACGCGAAATACGCGATTTTTCGTTTAAAAGGGAAACGTTGACAGTCAGAGGGTTACGCATTTGTTAATTTGTCAATATAGCAGAGAGGCCCTCCTTTTGCTCCGTTTAGGCCGTACTTGCATCACGGTTAGGCCGTAACTGCAACGCAACTACGCCGTAAACGGAGTGTAAGGAGGGCCTAAAGGCAAGCTCGGGGCATCAAAACGGTGTGCCGGCAAGGCAAAAATGGCATTTCTGCCGCTCTATTTCGAGAAAAAAGAAATGTTAAATTTTAGGATTTGTTTTGACATAAAGACATGTTTTCTTTTGGACATAAAGACAGATTTCTTTGGACAGAAAGACATAAAAGACATGTTTGGAAGCTGTAAGCAATGAAGGACATTTAGATTTGAATAAATGTTTTTGGCTTTATGTATAAAATGGTATGGACGCTAAAGATAATATGTTTTTATGTCTTTATGTCAAAAGAGTTATGTCTTTATGTCAAAGCATGGCGGACAAATACAAGGCACCACCCTGTCAAAAATGTCTTCATGTCTGTGATTTATGACTTTATGTCAATAATATTACCATTCCTTAGCCATTAATTGCAAAAAATACATAAAAAGCATAACACTTTTATGTTTCTCTCTTAAATAATGTGTAACTTAGCCAAAAATTTTCACTTTACAATAACATTAATTAATAGCTACTAAAAAGAAACAACGAAAATTATTAAGAAGAATCCCTTTAAAAGACAATGAAGAGATTTGTCGCCGTTGCCCTTACCACTGAGACTGGGAGGGTTGAACGTTCCGCAGCGGCGAACGGAAACAACAAATTTTAATTTAAACACGCGCAAACGGAACGGAAGGCGCAAAAAAAACAACAAACCCAAATCAACAATCAATAATGAAAAGGTTTTCTACATCATTACTGATGCTCTTGGTTGCGATTCTCAGCTTTCCGCTGAGTTCTTCTGCTGAGGAATTTACATTGGTTCCCACGCAGTCAACAATCATCCAGGCTGACGGAACAAGCGCACAAAATGCAGACGTTGTGCTCTTCGGTCAGAATCTGCACTGTTCGCAGGCCAAGATTTCGGGAGGAGCTTTCACAAATATGCTGGCTTCATGGGAAGGTTCTCCCGTTGTCATCACAAAGTTTGACGCATCAGAAATTCTCAACGGCAAATCGTTGAAGAGTGCAACATTGTCATTCGATGCAAAATGCACCGTTTCGGGAAAGAACTCGAATGTACAGATTGCATCCATCGGAACAAACTGGGACGCCACCACGGCTACATGGAACAACACCAACACCAGTGAAATCCTCAACGCTGTCAACCTGAACGGCGACGGCGTGAATGTAAAGACATCTACAAAGACGCTGACACAGGATGTGACTGAAATCCTCAGCGCAGATGAAGACAAGGTCATCGGATTTGCCATCTACACATTCACAGGCCGTGACCAGGCGATAAGCAACTTCAAGCTGACCATTGAGGCAATCGACGCTTCTGCTTCATCCACTTACACAGTCAAATTTGTAGACGGCAGCGGCAACGAGATTAAGACAAGCGACACACGTTCCGAATCAATCGGAGCCGGCATCGTTCTCACAGACGCAGACAAAGCCGCTGTCTATAATGAAGACCACACAGTCAAGTACATCTACGTGAGCGATGACGCCACAGACAAGACTGTTGCCGCAGACGGTTCAACCGTCATCACCGTAACATTCCGCGAGGCTGCCACATGGAACTATACCATCAACGCCGTTGATGGCGATGGCAACACTCTGAAGACTCTCAAGACCGGAACAAACTTCGAGGCTGAGATATTTGATGTGGCATACGCCGCATTCATCAACGTGGACGGAACTCTTTACACTTCGCCAAAACTCAGTTCTGACAAGAAAGGTTACTATTTCACGATGACACTGAGTGAGGACAACCTCACACAAAACGTCACTTTCACTGCATCCGACATCACAGGCGTTGTCTACATCTCTGAGGGCGAGGACATCGAAGGACTTACACCTTCAAACAACGCCAATACATTTATCCGCAGTTCAAACGGTGCTTCCGCTTACGCTGCCGATGATGTTGTGTTCACAAGCCTGCCCAACGGCAAGTACAAACTTACAACCGTTATATGTGACGTTTCGAAGAACGCCGGTTCTGTATGGAACTTCAAGGCCGGTGACAAGAACATATTCGAGTTCACCGCCACTTCCGTAAACTGGGCACAGGGAACATCTGAGGAGTTCGAACTCAATGCTGCTTCTACCGACATCACTCTCGTAAAGAACGGTGGAAACAACCAGGGTGTTGACCTTATCTATATTGTCAAGACCGGTGACGCCGAGCTTGCCGCTCCTACTCCCGCTACAGGCAAGATGGACTTCAGCAAGATGGATCTGCCTATGTCAAGCGGCAGCAGTACAGCAGGTGATATCACAGAAGACAAGACATTCACTGCTGATGAATTCTCTGTAACAATCTCTCCGAAAGTATCAGGTACCAATAACCGCATCTGGGACAACAAGGGTGTTCCGCAACTCCGCATATACAGCGGTACATTGACTGTAAAAGCAGCTGCAGGCAAGACTCTCACCAAGATTGTGTTTGCTCAGAGCAAGTGGGGTACTGTCAGTGCAAACGTAGGTACACTCACAGCCCAGACATGGACCGGTGAAGCCGAGGAAGTTGTGTTCACCGTAACAGCACAGTGCCAGATAAACTCTATCACTGTCGGTGAGGCTCCCACTGTTGACGCTGCCAACATTGCAGCTTTCAAGGCTCTCGAAGCCGGAACAAAGGCCAAACTGGCCGTTAACGGCACAAAGGTTACATTCGTAAACGGCGACTACGCATACGTTGAGGATGAGACAGGTGCCCTGCTGCTCTATCAGACAGGTCTTACTCTGACCGCAGGCAAGGCCATCACCGGATTCATCTATGGAGCACACACCGTTTACGGTGGTCTTGACGAACTGACAGCCACAGAAGAGACAGCCTCTTCTGAAATTTCAGAGGCCGATGCAGCCATCAGCGCTACCGTCATGACCGTGGCTGAAGCCAACGTCGTTGCCAACGCCTCCAAGCTGGTCAAGCTTGAGAACGTCAACATCAACGCAGACTATCAGACCATCACTCAGGGCGAGGACGAAATCTCATTCTACGACAAGTTCAAGGTAATGGACGGATTTACTTATCCCGCCACAGCCAAGAGCATCGTCGGTATCATCAACACTGCCGGCGGATATAACACATTCTGTCCTGTAGGCCCCGACTATGTTGTTGCAGATACTCCTGCGGAAGACGAGGAGATCGTTGCACTGACCGCTGATATGTTCTATACATGGGACGGTTACGGTGCCGATGCAAGCAAGCTGTCTCCCGCACAGGTTGAATTCTACATTGGCAACGGTTCTGAAATCGGTGCAGGCGGAATGGTTTGCGGTACAAGCACTGTTGACCATCTGACTTATGCTGATGCTACCGGCTACTCCAAGATGATTATCGAGGGTACTCCCGGTATGGCTCTGCGCGTACTGATGAACCGTCAGGGCGAAGGCGGTGCGCTGACAGAGAACAACCCGACAATAGGTGAGGACGGTACAGTAGAGCTTAACCTGACCGATCTGGAATATGTACACATCAACGCTATCAAGGTTAACTGGGGCAGTGCCGCAGGCCAGATAACTTCCATCAAGCTTGTGAAGCCCAGCGACGCACTGGCCATTCCGAAGGAGGCTCTGAAGAACGCTATCGAGAATGCCAAGCTGTATAACGCCGTTGCGAAGACCGAAGAAAGCTTTGCCAAATTGCAGACAGCCATTGCCAATGGCGAAACAGCCCTGGCTGCCGGTGACGCTACCGAAGAATCTCTGGTTGCAGCCAAGAACGCTATCGAGGAAGCCATCGCCGGCCTGACGCTGCAGGAGGGCTACTCTAATCTGACGAAAGAAATGTTCATGGAGTATGCCTCGTTTGACGAGCCCGGTGAGGGTAAAGCCGCATACGGAGCCTACAGCCTCTTTGAGGGCACCGGCCTGCCTTATGGCGACGGAAACGTGAACTATCTGTCTTGGGCTGACTTGACCGCTTATGACAAGCTGATTATTACGACTGTCGGCGAAACCAAACCACGTCTGTGCCTCAACCGTCTGACACCCGACGGACAGCAGGCCGGGACTAAGGAGGATTCGAAGATGTTGGATATCAACCCCAACAATGATGTTACTTGGTCAAATGACGCTTATCAGACAATTGACGGCAATGTCTATACCATCGATCTGAAGAAGATTGTTGAGGACTATACTTTTGCACGTCTGCACTGCATCAAGAAGCAGGGCTGGGGACCGGATGTATTTGTCACCGGTATGTATCTCTACTCTGCAGCCGAGGAAACCATGCCTGTGGCTGAGAATATCGCAGCAGCTAAAGAAGCTGACTTAAGAGACAAAGAGATCAAGCTGAACGTGACCGGCGCAAAGGTTACGCTCTACGGCGGCAACAACATGATGGAATCGTTCATCGAGGACGAGACCGGAGCCCTCATGGTTGACTTCAACATCAGCAAGCTGTTCGGCGAAGACGGTGTAAGCCTCACAGGCTACATCATCGGTAAGATTTCGAAGGACCAGCGTCAGGGCGGCATCTTCAAGTTCGAAGGCACCGACAACACCGCTTCTTCTGAAATCACCAAGGAAGCTGCGGAAATTGTTCCGACAGCCACAACCATCGCCGACATCAACGCCGGACAGGTGGCTGACGTTACATCCAAGTACATACGTCTGGAGAATGTCAACGTGACAACAGAAGACGGATATTATTACATGCTGACCGACGGAACAAACACAATCGACATCAATGATGCAATGTTCATACTGCCGCAAGACATGTCTGTAGTGGAGAAGTTCAACAGCATCAGCGGTATCGTCATTTACGGTTACAACGGTCTGGAGTTCGTTCCTTACGGCACATTCGATGCCGTAGAGAAGCAGATCGAGTTCACAGAGGTTGCCAACATCGCAGCCCTGAAGGACATAGCAAACGACACCGACGTCAAGCTCGCCTTGAACAACACTCAGATCAAAGTGCTTGAGGGCGGACGCTGGGACAAGACCGTCTACATCGAGGACGAGACTGCCGGTATTCAGATTAATGACTACGAAGGCACTATATTCACCGAATTCGGCCAGACATTCAACGGATACATCTATCTGAAGTATAAGGACGAGTATGGTGTGAAGAACCTTGAAACCGCAGGCTACACCCACAATTCAGAATACACCGTTGAGGTGAAGGAAGTGGTGGCAAAGGAAGTGGCATGGGCTGACGCTACAAGCGCCAACTACAACCAGCAGCTCATCAAGGTGAACAACGTCGAACTGGCTGTAAAGACCATCACTGAGGGTGAAGGCGAAGACGCTACCAGCTACGACCTCCTCTACCTGAAGTCTGGTGACAAGGATATGGATATGTCTGACATGTTCAGCAAGGCATACGACGAGAATGGCGGATCACTTGAGCCCGGAATGTACAACATCACCGGTATCATCATGGAAGGTCCGGTTTATGACGAGAACTACGAGGTTGCCGGATATACCGACTACTTCATCCCGACAGGCGAGACAGCTTTCGAGGCTGTTGCAGTAGAGCCCGTGGCTGACCTCCGCAAGTGGGACTTCCGCGCATGGAGCGAGGAGACCGTGGCCAACATGGCTGCCGACGCTGCCACTATCGTTCCGACAGAGAACGAGGACGGAACTCTCACTTATCCATCAGTGACCCCGTGGCGCAGCTACGAGAAGGTGGGTGGCCCGACAGAGGCTGATCCAGACCGTGAGGGCAACGCTTACTGGTATGGCACGGAAATCAACGGCGCAGAGGAACTCACAGCCAACGGCGTGGTGATAGCCGAGACCAAGGGTCTGCTCTTCAACACTATGGCAGCAGGCGCACTGGCTGTCGGCATCAACTATCCGTCGACAAGCCTCGGCACATACGCCGGCCCGTCTTATCTCTGGATTGGTGGCAGGAACAACTCGTTCACCATCCCGACAGTGAAGTCTGGCTCTAAGGTTTACATCGGCATTGAGTCACACAAGAGCACCGACGCACGCGGCGTGAAACTGACCATCGACGGCGTTGAGCTGGGGCAGGCTGTTCCCAAGACGTTCGAAGAGTTTGTATTCACCGTACCCGGTGAGACAACCGACGGAACCGCTTCTGACATTGTTGTCACCAACACCAACGGCTGCCATATCTACTACATCTATGTAGACGCTACAGGCGAAATCGATGGTATCAACGATGTTAAGGCTAACGTTGACTTCGTTAACAATGCCGTTTACACCATCAACGGTGTTAAGGTGCGCAACGCCGGCGAATCTCTCGAGGGTCTGGCCAAGGGCATGTACATCATCGGTGGCAAGAAGGTTGTTGTAAAATAACCCGACGGCAACTCTCTATTGAGATAAATAAAAATCTCCGAATATGGAGCGGCATCCCGCATATTGGCGCGGGGTGCCGCTCTTTATTGTTATTAGGAGTTAAAGGAGTTAAAGGAGTTAAAGGAGTTAAAGGAGTTAAAGGAGTTAAAGACAATAGCAGCATAAAGAATGTTTTTGCAGATGAA
>NZ_URNN01000137.1 GCF_900549175.1 uncultured Prevotella sp.
GGGCTATGGGCTTGCTGCCCCTGCGGGGCGTACACGTAATCGGCATCATTCTTTTTCAATTTTGAAAACCCTATCCGACGGGGCATATCTGACGCTTTGCAAAACACAAAAAATGCCTTGCAAAATACAAAACAACGCTTTGCAAAACACAAAACGGCAGCGGAGCGTTGCCGGCAGATGCGGGACTATGCTTAAATATGTTTACAAAACGCCTCAAAAACAGGGCATATTTTAAAATAAAAACATCCGTGCCGAAAATAACGCCTGTTTCCGTGTGCATAGTTTAACGCGCTGACAAACAGAAATATACCATCATCTCCACTACCGTTGTGCAACAAAAGAACGCCCAATGTGCCGTTCCCGATTGCCAAAATACCCTTTTGGCATAGTCAAAATACCCATTTTGAAGTTCCAAAGTACCCTTTTGGCATACCTAAAGTACCTCTTTAGCACTCCCAAAGTACCCATTTGGTAGTGCCAAAGTACCCATTTGGCAATCAAAAATGGGTACTTTGGCCATCAGACGGCGGCGGAACGGTTTTTCCGTTTCCTATTCCGCACTTTTCCGGATGCCGTTTTTTGTGATATATTACTTACATGCCCAGCCTGCCGTCATCAATGCCATTCACAGCGGCGCGGCACACACATCGCGGTATCAATATCACTGCATAACATTAAGTCGTGACGGTTTGACATCTTCCAAAAGGATAAGAAAGTATGAAAGCAAATCCGGCTGAATACGAAAAGAGGTTGGCGCAGGACGCTGCCAACCTCAGATACTAATTGAACTGATAAGCAATCCACAATAGCTGATACAACTTATCGGGAGCAAATATAACGGTTTTATTGATAAAAAACAAATATTTTATGTTAATTTTTCGCCATAAAACACTACATTCTTAAATAAAATGCGTATCTTTACATCGCAAATCCTTTGCAAATGTACACGAATCAACTACTAACCCCTACATTATGACAAGAATATCCAAACTTTTTATTGCCGCCATGCTCGTCTGTCTGACGGTATGCGGATGCGAAAAACAGATAGCCGGTGAAGACAACAACGGCGACACTCCCGACATTGATGACAACAACGGATGGGTGGGCGGCGTCACACCCGACACCATTTACAGTGATTTCGTCACCGTAGAGGAAGCCCAAAGATACGATGTGGGCGAACTGATAAACGTGCGCGGATATATCGTCGGCTCAGCCTCGAGAACGATTTACAACATCATCGTCATTCCGCCTTTCGAGAGCAAGACGTCGATAGTGCTCGCCGACCACAAGCTCGAAGACTTTGAAAACGTCAGCGAAGATGACCTTTTCCCCGTGCGCATAACCGACTTCAAGGATGTCCAGCGCTATCTCAACCTGGTAGACCATCCCGAACACTGGAACAAACAGATATACCTGTTCGGTCGCAGATGCACATACATGGGCGTACCGGGTCTGGAACTGATCATGAAATACGACTTGATAGAATAAAGCAAACGGGTGTATCAAAATTAAGTTCATGCAACTTGTAGGGACATATTCTTGTATTTGTCCGCCCGGGACATATTGATATCCAATAACTGTTTGACGGACAAATACAAGAATATGTCCCTACGGTGTGCTTCTTTTGCAATTTTACTTCTTAACTCCCTTTTACTCCTCGTTAAGAAAACGATACTTTATGTCACGAATTTCTGAAAATATCGCGCAAAATGTTTGTTGTTTCAAAATTATTGTGTAATTTTGCAACCGTGAACATAAAAACATCTATAATATATATGCAGGCAATGAACAATACATGGTGGTGGCGTCGCTCGAGATTTAAATAAGTCGCGGGGTACGCAGCCATGTCTTGTCATTAAAAGGAATATGAAGAGGCTCGTCGTTTTACTGCGGCGGGCCTCTTTTTTATATTATAAACATAACAACGGATATAACAACAAAAAGACATATGGACAACAAAAAGACATTTCATGTAGACGAAAGAGGATTCTACGGCGAGTTCGGCGGAGCCTACATCCCCGAGATTCTCTACGGCACGGTGGAGAATCTGAAAAGCCGTTATCTGGAGATATTGGAGTCGGAAGAGTTTCAGAGTGAATACATGGCGCTGCTGCGCGACTACGTGGGCCGCCCCTCGCCGCTCTATCACGCCCGACGCATGAGCGAGAAGTACGGCTGCCGCCTGTATCTGAAGCGCGAAGACCTGAACCACACCGGCGCACACAAGATAAACAACACCATCGGACAGATTCTCCTGGCCAAGAAAATGGGCAAGCGGCGCATCATTGCCGAGACGGGAGCCGGACAGCACGGCGTGGCCACGGCCACGGTATGCGCGCTGATGGACATGCCGTGCGTGGTTTATCAGGGAGCGCTCGATGTGGAGCGACAGCACACCAACGTGGAGCGAATGAAGATGCTCGGTGCCGAGGTACGTCCCGTACACAGCGGCAACAAGACTCTGAAGGATGCCACCAACGAGGCCATACGCGACTGGTGCTGCCATCCGCAGGACACCTTTTATATAATAGGCTCCACCGTCGGGCCGCATCCCTACCCCGACATGGTGGCGCGCCTGCAGAGCATAATATCGAAGGAGATAAAGGAACAACTGGCCGAGAAGACCGGACGCGACTATCCCGACGTGCTCATGGCGTGCGTGGGGGGCGGCTCCAATGCCGCAGGCACCATCTACCATTACATAGACGACGAGCGCGTGAGGATAATACTGGCCGAGGCCGGCGGACAAGGTGCCGACACAGGGCACACGGCGGCCACGATACATGCCGGGCGTCTGGGCATACTGCACGGCTCGCGCACGCTCGTAATGCAGACACCCGACGGGCAGATAATGGAGGCCGAGAGCATCTCGGCGGGTCTGGACTATCCGGGCATAGGCCCCATGCACGCCAACCTGGCATCGTGCCACCGCGCCACCGTGTACAGCATAAACGACGACGAGGCCGTGCGTGCCGCCTACGAGATGACGCGCATGGAGGGCATCATCCCCGCACTGGAGAGCGCACACGCCGTGGCTGCGCTGCAGAAGGCGGAGTTCCGCCCCGACGACGTGGTGGTGCTCACCGTAAGCGGGCGCGGAGACAAGGATGTGGAGACGTATCTTGACAACAAACACATGGCAGGAGAATATGGAAACTTCTAAATTCAGATACACAACAGCGTCGCGCACCATCCTTGCCGACCTCTACACGCCGGTGGGGGCGTACATGCGCCTGCGCGACATCCATCCGCAAAGCGCGCTGATGGAGAGTTCCGACTATCACGACCCAAACAACAGCCGCTCGTTCATAGGCATCAACCCGCTGGCGAGCGTGTCGATAGGTCACGGCGAGGCGGTGTGCTCGTATCCCGACGGCACCACCGAGCGCCACGCCATAGGCCGCGACTACGGTGCCGACAGCGCCATCAACGCCTTCACCGCACGCTTCGACGTGCAGGGCGACCACTCGGAAGTGTGCGGACTTTACGGCTACACCTCGTTCAACGCCGTGCGCTACTTCGAGAACATCGACGTGAAGGACGAGACCATCGAACGCAACGACGCTCCCGACATGATGTACATCCTCTACCGCGACATCATCATGTTCGACCACTTCAACAACAACATGGTGATAGTGAGCATGAGCCGCAACACGGATGAAGAGGACGGAACAACGGCGGAGAAGAACGCTGCGGACGCCATCGACAGCATCATCCGCCGGCTCAACCGCAACAACGTAAGTGCCTACGGCTTCCATCCCGTGGGCGACACCATGTCGACACTCACCGACGAGGAGCACAAGGCCAACATACGCCGCGGCATAGCCCACTGCCTGCGCGGCGACGTGTTTCAGATTGTACTGTCGCGACGCTTCGTACAGCGCTACGAGGGCGATGACTTCAAGCTCTACCGCGCCCTGCGCTCCATCAACCCGTCGCCCTATCTCTTCTACTTCGACTTCGGCGGCTTCCGCATCTTCGGCTCATCGCCCGAAACCCACTGCCGCATAGAGGGGCGGCGGGCATACATCGACCCGATAGCCGGAACGACACGCCGCACGGGCGACGCCGAAGCCGACCGCCGCGGGGCGGAATATCTGCGCAACGACCCAAAGGAGAACGCCGAGCACGTGATGCTGGTCGACCTGGCACGCAACGACCTCAGCCGCAACTGCCACGACGTGAAAGTAGACTTCTACAAAGACCTTCAATACTACTCACACGTGATACACCTCGTGTCGCGGGTGAGCGGAAAGCTCGACGACGGGGCCGATCCGATACGTGCGTTCATCGACACCTTCCCCGCCGGCACACTCTCGGGAGCACCCAAGGTGAAGGCCATGCAGCTGATCAGCAAATACGAGCCGCACAACCGCGGGGCGTACGGCGGGTGTATAGGTTACATCGGGCTTGACGGCTCACTCAACCAGGCCATCACCATACGCACGTTCGTGTCGCGCAACGGCGAACTGTGGTTTCAGGCCGGAGGCGGCATCGTGGCAAAGAGTGACGAAGAATATGAGTTGCAGGAGGTGAACAACAAGCTCGGCGCACTGCGCAAGGCAATAATGATGGCCGAAGACATGTAGTGAATCTCCCATAAAAAAAACCATCCACCAAGAATACGATATGAAGACAGTTATAATAGACAATTACGACTCGTTCACCTACAACCTGAGCCACCTCGTGAAAGAGCTGGGCGCCGACGTCACCGTGCTGCGCAACGACCGCTTCGCGCTCGGCGAGCTCGACCGTTTCGACAAGATAATCCTCAGCCCCGGCCCGGGCATACCCTCCGAGGCCGGACTTCTGCCTGACGTTATCCGCACATACGCCGGGCACAAGCCCATGCTCGGCGTATGCCTCGGCCATCAGGCTATAGGCGAGGTGTTCGGTGCCAAGCTCGAAAACCTCAGCGACGTGTTCCACGGTGTGGCCACCGAGGGCACGCAGTTTGCCACCGACTACATCTTCGACGGTCTGTCGCGCCGCATAACCATGGGCCGCTACCACTCGTGGGTGGTGAGCAAGAACAACCTGCCCGCATGCCTCGAGGTAACCGCCGAGAGCGACGAGGGGCAGATTATGGCACTGCGCCACCGCATCCACGACATCCACGGCATACAGTTTCACCCCGAGAGCGTGCTCACGCCCGACGGCCGCACCATCGTGGGCAACTGGCTGAAAGGTTGAAATAACCTTTCCCAAAACTCCCATAAACTCCCAAAACTCCCAAAAACTCCCAAAGAAACCCCATCCCCCAGAAAACTTAAAAAGAAAAGACTATGAAAGAAATACTCAACAGAATACTCAACCACGAGGAACTTACCCGTGAAGAGACAAAGAACATACTGATTGGCATAACCCGAAACGCCTATCCCGACGAACAGATAACGGCACTGCTCACCGGACTGCAGATGCGCGGCATCACCGTCGACGAGCTGCTCGGATTCCGCGACGGCATACTGGAGACCGGAGTGCCCGTGCCTCTCGACTGCGAACGCTATATCGACGTGGTGGGCACCGGCGGCGACCGCAAAAACACGTTCAACATCTCAACCACGGCCTGCTTCATCATAGCCGGAGCGGGCTACAAAGTGGCCAAGCACGGAAACTATTCGGCCACGAGCACCAGCGGCGCGTCAAACGTCATTGCCAACCACGGCGTGAAGTTCACCGACGACATTGACCGCCTGAACAGGTGTCTCAACGAGTGCGGCATCGTCTATCTGCACGCACAACTCTTCGCCCGCGCCATGAAATTCGTCGGTCCCATACGCAAATCACTGCAGTTTCCCACGTGCTTCAACCTTCTCGGCCCCATCGTCAACCCCTCTAAGCCGCAGTGCCAGCTGCTCGGCGTGGCCAATCTCGACCAGATGCGCCTATATAATAATGTGTACCAGCGCATAGGCACCGACTACGCCATTGTGAACAGCATCGACGGCTACGACGAGATTTCGCTAACGGGCGACTTCAAGGTTACGACGAACAGCTACGAGCGCATATTCAGCCCCGCCGACCTCGGTTTCGCCGCCGCACGCCCCGACGAGCTCATGGCCGGAGCCACCGAAGAGGAGGCCATGAAGATATTCGACAACGTTCTGGCCAACACGGCCTTGCCCGCACAGAAGAACATCGTGCTGGCCAACGCCGCCTTCGGCATACAGGTGCTTGAACGCGGTACTAAGGACATAACGGAATGTATCGATATTGCCCGCGAATCCATCGACAGCGGAAAGGCGCAGGCCACGTTCCGCAAATTCGTAGAACTTAACTCATGACACGGCGATGAAGGACGTACTTGAAGAGATTGTTGCATGGAAGCGTGTGGAGGTGGCCGGACAGAAGGAGGAGCTTCCCGAACGGGAAATCCACCGGCTCGCCGAACGGCTGATATATCAGGAACAGGCGGAAGGCAGGGGCATGGCGTCGATGCGACGCGCCATAAAGGAGTCACGGACGGGCATAATAGCCGAGTTCAAACGCATGTCGCCGTCGAAAGGCTGGATAAGGCAGTCGGGGCGCGCCACGGAGATACCCTTGGACTATCAGCATAACGGTGCGGCCGCCGTGAGCATACTCACTGACGAGAGATATTTCGGCGGGCACGACGACTTCATCCGCGACGCGCGCCGCAGCGGTGTGACAATACCCGTATTATACAAGAATTTCGTCATCGACGAGTATCAAATATTCCGTGCGCGCCTTTGCGGTGCCTCGGCCGTACTGCTGATTGCAGCCGCCCTGCGCAAAGACGAGTGCCGCAGCCTCACCGCCACGGCGCACGGGCTGGGTCTTGAGGTGCTTCTCGAGATGCACGGCGAGGAGGAACTGGAATACGCGGAACTGGAACCCGACATGTGCGGCATAAACAACCGCAACCTCGGGTCGTTCGTCACCGATGTCAGCAACTCGTTCCGCATGGCCCGCCTGCTGCCCGCCGATGCCGTGAAAGTGAGCGAGAGCGGCATATCGTCGCCCGAGACAATATGCCGTCTGCGCGCGGAAGGCTTCCACGGATTCCTCATAGGGGAGAATTTCATGCGTGCCAAAAACCCGGGAACGGCCCTGAAGGAGTTCATCCACACGGCGCAGGACCTCATGCGGCCTGCGGACAACACGCATGAAGCCCCACGGGCATAATAATTCACTATAAACAACGCACAAATATATGATAATAAAGGTATGCGGCATGCGCGACGCCAAAAACATACGCGACGTGGAGGCACTCGGCATCGACTGGCTCGGCATGATATTCTGGGACAAGTCTCCCCGCAGCATAACCCTGACACCATCCGGCTCGGGCATCATCCCCGACCAGGTGACACCGGGCAACGAATGTAACACCAATAAAGTGAAACGTGTGGGCGTGTTTGTCAACGCCACCGCACGGCACATTATAACCATGGCCGTCAACAACAAGCTCGACATCATACAAATGCACGGCAACGAGACGCCCATACTGATAGACAATCTCCGCGCCACGCTCGACCCGGACATACGCCCCGGCATAAAATTCATCAAGGCCATAAGCGTGACATCGGCAGAAGACATCGGCAGATATCATGAATATGAAGCATGCGCCGACTATTTCCTCTTCGACACGCGATGCAAGACTGTCGGCGGAAGCGGACAGCAGTTCGACTGGGGCATACTCGACGCCTACCACGGCAGGCGCCCGTTTCTGCTAAGCGGTGGAATTGGTCCCGGCGATGCAGAAAGGATAAAGGCATTGCGCCACCCCATGTTTGCCGGCATCGACCTCAACTCGCGCTTCGAGACGGCACCGGGAGTGAAAGATGTAGAGGCACTGCGGAGATTTATAACAATGGTAAGGAGTTAAGGAGATTCTTTGAGGAGTTAAGGAGTAAAGGAGTTAAAGGGAGTTAAGCCAAATGCGACATAAAGGAGGCCGTATCAAAATAAGGTTCACGCACATTGTAGGGACATATTCTTGTATTTGTCCCTACAAGTCACTCCCTTTGCATTTTGATACACCACTTAACTCCTGAATAAACAAAAAACAATTACGAAATATGAACAAGATAAACAGACTATTCTCAGAGAGCAAGGACAGCAAGCTGCTGTCGCTCTATTTTTGCGCCGGATGCCCCACCCTCGGCGGCACGGCCGATGTGATACGCGCCATGCAGCGTCGCGGCATTGACATGGTTGAAGTGGGAATACCATTCAGCGACCCCATGGCCGACGGCCCCGTAATTCAGGGAGCCACGACCACTGCCCTGCGCAACGGCATGAACCTGCGCCTGCTCTTCAGCCAGCTCAGGGAGATAAAGGACGAAGTGAGCATACCGCTAATACTCATGGGCTACCTCAACCCCATCATGCAGTATGGCATAGAGGAGTTCTGCCGCAGCTGCGTGGAGAGCGGCGTTTCGGGAGCCATCATCCCCGACCTGCCCTTCAAGGACTATCTTGAAGAGGTGAAGCCGGTGGCCGACCGCTACGACCTGCGCATAATAATGATGATAACGCCCGAGACGAGCGAGGAGCGCATACGCTTCATCGACGAGCACACCGACGGTTTCATCTACATGGTGTCTTCCGCCGCCATCACCGGTGCACAGAAAAACTTCGACGAGGCAAAGCGTGAATACTTCCGCCGCATTGATGCCATGCAACTGCGCAACCCGCGCATGATAGGTTTCGGCATCTCCAACCGCCAAACCTTCGAAAGTGCACGGCAGAATGCAGCCGGAGCCATCATCGGCAGCAAGTTTGTCACACTGCTCAGCGAGAGTGGCAATGCCGACGAGGCACTTGACAAGCTGTTTGAAGCACTGGAAAATTAGGTCAGAGTGAAGAGGCTTTTTAGGTCAGAGTGCAGAGATATGAGT
>NZ_URNN01000138.1 GCF_900549175.1 uncultured Prevotella sp.
GCGTTTTTTGTCGGTCCGTTTTCACACGTCATGGCCATGCCTGCATATTCCCGCGGGCTTCACGATACTCTTCGAGCAACTGCCGCATGATGAGGCTTACAGGTTTTATGTCATCCACGGCAGATGCTATCTGTCCTATCTCCAGCTCTCCGTTGTCGGTGTCTCCTTCAAATATGCCACGTTTTGATGCTGCATGTCCCATTATGCCGCGCAGCTCTTCGGCGCCGGCGCCACGCGCTTCGGCCTCGGCCAACCTGTCGTACAGACTGTTTTTTACCAGTCGGGTGGGAGCCATTTTCTTCAGGCACAGCATGGTGCCGCCCTCGTCGAGCGACAGACAGCGCCGCTTGAATGACTCTGCGGCCGAACTCTCTGCAGCCAGGGCAAATAGTGTTCCTATCTGTACTCCGTCGGCACCGAGAGCCTGTGCCGCCAGCATGGCTCTGCCGCTGCCTATTCCTCCGGCTGCAATGAGCGGCAGACTTGTCGCTTTTCTTACTTGCGGTATGAGTGTCAGTGTGGTGGTTTCTTCGCGTCCGTTGTGTCCTCCGGCCTCAAATCCTTCCGCCACAACGGCATCCACTCCGGCATCCTCGCATTTGCGTGCAAAGACACTGCTTGACACTACGTGTGCTACGGTTATTCCGGCCTCGTGGAGCAGGGGAGTGAACCGTTTGGGACTGCCTGCCGAGGTGAACACTATTTTCACGCCGCTGTCGATGATTATTTTCATCAGACGATCTCCGGATACATAAGCGGCACGTTTATGCCCCATGGCTTGTCGGTTGCCGTCTTCATCCGGTCGATATGCTCCTGCAATGTTTCGGGGTGCATGGAACCGGCTCCGAGCAAACCGAGGCCGCCGGCATTGCTTACGGCCGATGCCAGCCGCCAGCCGCTGCACCAAACCATCCCACCTTGTATTATGGGATATCTGATACCGAAAAGTTCTGTTATTCTGTTCATGTCTTGATTGTTTTATTGTTATACCTTGATGTGTGGTGATGTCACGTCATATTCCCCATTCCTTTGTATCGGCCTTGGCCTCAATCCTGTCTTCGATGTCATCGGGCAGGGCATGGAAGAAGTCGAAACCGGTGATGCGTTCCACCTCGTCAACGCTGTTTACGTATGATGATTTCGGACGGTTGCCGGCTTCGTTCTTGTAGATGAAGCCTATGGCCTGCGGATTGTCGCCCATGCGCAGCACCACCTTAAAGAAGGCTTCGGGCACCACCACCTTGTTCTTGCCGATAGTCTTGTGGCGCTTCTTGTACAGTATGGGGCCGCTCACGATGTACACGTCGCCGTATTTTTTGGCCCAGTTGCGGCATTGTTGTTCCATCTCGTTCCAGTCGCCGGCGTTCAGTCCGTGGTTTTGCGGACAGGCATTTGTGAACAGGAACGACTCCAGCTGCGCCCCGCCGCTCCATTTGCAGTCGGCCGAGGGGCACATGTGGCCGCGGTCGTAACCGGAGTTGTAGTAGTCGCGGTCGGTGGCTCGCGGTTCCGGCACATCGCTGTCCTCGGCAAACTTGATGCCTTTCCTTCCGTGCTCTCCGGTGGTGTGACTTGCCGTGAGGTGCCAGGCCACCCAGTTTGGCAGTCTGAGGTCTTTGTTGTATGATGCCGTGTAGGCCTCGCGTTGCAGTATTTGTTCTCCGCTTGCGGGTCGCAGGGCCGGCAGTTCGATGCCTTCGCCATAGGTCTTTCCTTTTACGGTGTTGCCGTCCGGCGTATGGCCGTGCCCGTTGTCATTTGTCTGTATCGCCTTGTCGCCGGCGATGTTCCCGCCGGCCAGTGGTGTCTTGCTGACGTCAAGGTTGCACGAAGTGAGGATGATGGCTGCCGCAATCCGGCAGAAGATAGCTGATGTTTTCATCTTGATATCTTATTGGTGTTTGGTATTGTCATTTCTGTTTTGACATTTTATAATTGCGCAACCGGCCGTAAATGTCGAACGAACGGCGGTCGCAGAGATACAGTGTAGTGATGAGGGCAAGCATGGAGGCTGAAAACATTATGCCCATGAGCACAATCTGGTATTTGACGGCCGTGACGGGAGACGCCCCGCCGAGCATCTGGCCGAGCATGATGAGTGGCAGCGAGACAATGCCGGCCATGGTCATGTCGGCAATGCAGGGGGCAAATGCCTTCTCTATGGCGCGCCGCATGAACGGAGCCACGGCTTCGGTATGGGTGGCACCGTTGCCCAACAGGTAGAAGTAGAGGCGGCGGTCGTGCTGCAGACTGTCATAGAATGTGCTGAGACCTGTTATACATACGCCAGGTATGCCACCGGCAATGATGCCCATGACGGGTATGAAATGGCGGGCGTCGAAAGGGTGGGCCAGACGGAGTACGGGTACGAGGAAATACATGCCGGCCACAAGGGCGGCTCCGGTCAGTCCCACCATGAGTGGCAGCATGACGATGGTGGGGCGCAGGCGTGTCTGCCGTATGGCGGCAAAGGTGGCGACCAGTGCCATGAGAAGCAGCCACAGCAGGTTTGCCCACGGGTTGTTCCATTCGAAGAGGTAGTGCATGTATAGTGCGATGAGCCCCAGTTGTGCCACCATGCGTATGATGGCCGTGACGGCCGACCCAATCAGTCTCACGCCAAATCTGTGGAAGATGTAAATGGGCAGGGCCGTAAGCAGCACTCCCACCGCCATGCTTATGTACGAAATGTCTGTTGTTGCCATGTGTTTGTCAATATGTGTCCGTTTGCGCGGACGATGGTTGTGAAATGTCTATTGTCATGTTACACCTCTCGGTTATGGGCGTGTTGCGGCCGGTCACTGTCACTACCGTGCATCCGCTCGCAGTCTGCCGGCCCAGCCATCCGGCAATAAGGGAGGCCGTCGTGTCGTCGAAACCGCCTGCCGGCTCGTCGGTCAGGAGGATGGGACGCCTTAAAAGTCCGGCTACGGAGAGCAGCACTCTGTGGCGTTCGCCGCCGTTGAGTTCGTCCATCCTCTTGTTGTACAGGTCGGAAGCGAGGCCGAGCCGGTCCCATTCTTCCATGAGTCTGTCTTTTGAAAACGGTACACTACGGTTTGCTTTCAGCGAAAATGTCAGGCTGACCATGTCGCGCACCCGTTCCACGGGCATGTCGGTTTCCTGCGGAATATATGAGATTATCTTTCTGAACTCCTCGGCCGACGATGGTGTGAGCAGCTCGCCGTCGATGCTGATGTGGCCGCCGTCGAGTGGTTGGAACCCGAGCAGTGCCTTAAGCAGTGTCGACTTGCCTGAGCCTGACGCTCCCGTTATGCCGAGCATTCTGCCGTCGGCCACGGCAAATGAAACGCCGGCAAATACCGGCCGGCCGCCTGCCGATACTGATATATCTTTTGCTTCTAACATATTGTTCTTGTTTTATTGTGGGCAAATGTACAATAAAAACGTGAGATTATGCACCGGCGTAATGAAGAAAATGATTTTCTTTTATCGTAAGCAATGTTTTCCGGCAGATAAAAACATGACATATATATAATGTATATCAGAAAAAAACAGTAACTTTGCGGCGTAATTACAAATGCAATTACAGGACAGATGACTGACAGTAATATCACAAAAAGACTACTGAGGCTGCCGGCCGAGTGGGAAGAACAAAGCGCCATACAGTTGACATGGCCCCACGAGGCTACCGACTGGCAGCCCATAATGGCCGAAATAACAGCAACTTATGTAGAGATGGCTATCGAGATAGCCCGTCGGCAGAAGCTCATCATCGTTGCTCCCGACCCTGACGAGGCCCTGTGCCGGATAAGGGAAGGTGGTGCCGCTGAGGATGTTATGTGCAGGATAGCCACTCTTGCCTGTCCCACCAACGACACTTGGGCACGCGATCATGGTTTCATCACGCTGCAGGACTGTAACACCGGCCGTCTGCATCTGCTCGACTTTTGTTTCAACGGATGGGGCCGTAAGTTTGAGGCCGACCTTGACAATGCCATTAACCGCAGGCTGTTTGAGGCCGGAATGGTGGACGGTGAATATGAAAATCATCTTGATTTTGTGCTCGAAGGCGGTTCGATAGAGAGTGACGGGCGCGGTACGGTGTTTACTACAACCGGCTGCCTTATGGCTCCAAACCGTAACCAGCCGCTCTCTCAAAGAGAGATTGAGAGCGAGCTGAAGCGCCGTCTGCATGCCGACCGTATTGTGTGGATAGACCACGGCAACCTTACGGGTGACGACACCGACGGACATATAGACACATTGGTGCGCGTGGCACCCGATGACACATTGTTATATGTGGGGTGTGACGATGCTGCAGACGAGCAGTATTCCGGCTTGCATGCCATGGAAGAGCAGCTTAAGACGTTGCGCACGGCCGACGGCCGGCCATACCGTTTGCTCCGTCTGCCGTCGCCGTCAGCCATATATGACGATGGCGAACGTCTGCCGGCCACTTACGCCAACTTTCTGATAGTCAACGGTGCCGTGCTCTGTCCCACTTATGCGCAGCCTGTTGCCGACGGCAAGGCCCTTGACACGATAGCCATGGCTTTCCCCGGAAGGGAGATTGTGGGCATCGACTGTCGCAGCATCATAAGGCAACACGGTTCGTTGCATTGCTGTACCATGCAGATGCTTTAGGGTATTAATATGAGTGTATAAAGAAAAGATTGTAACAATAAGATGAAAATAGGATTTCTACAACAGCATAACACCGCCGACACACGTGACAATATATTGCGTCTGGCGGCGGGTGTGGCAGATTTGGCAAAGCGCGGTGCCGAGCTGATAGTGCTTCAGGAGTTGCACAACTCGCTGTATTTCTGTCAGGTGGAGAGTGTCGACAACTTCGATTTGGCCGAGCCTATACCCGGTCCGTCGACAAATATGTTTGGCGAATTGGCCCGCGAGTATGGTGTGGTCATCGTCACATCATTGTTTGAACGGCGTGCTGCCGGACTGTATCACAACACGGCTGTGGTCATAGAACGTGACGGAACGATAGCCGGAAAGTACCGCAAGATGCACATTCCCGATGACCCCGCATATTACGAGAAGTTCTATTTTACGCCCGGAGACCTCGGTTTCCGTCCGATAGACACCAGTGTGGGGCGTCTCGGGGTTATGGTGTGCTGGGACCAGTGGTATCCCGAAGCGGCCCGGATGATGGCTCTCCGCGGGGCTGAGATACTCATCTACCCCACGGCCATAGGCTATGAGAGCAGCGACACGACCGAAGAGCAGCAGCGGCAGCGCAGGGCCTGGCAGACAGTGCAGCGCGGCCATGCGGTGGCCAACGGCCTGCCGGTGGTGGCAGTAAACAGGGTGGGGCACGAGGCCGACCCTTCCGGGCAGACGGGCGGCATACAGTTTTGGGGTACATCGTTCGTTGCCGGTCCGCAGGGTGAATTATACTATGAGGCATCGGAGACCGAAGAGGAGAGCATCATCGTTGACATAGACATGGGGCATAGCGAGCAGGTGCGCCGCTGGTGGCCGTTCCTGCGTGACAGACGCATAGAGGAGTACGGCGGACTGACCCGCAGATACATTGACGACTGACGCTTGCATATGGGTATCGGACTGCGCGTCCGCCCCGAATTTTTATAAAAAAGAATTTCAAACAACAAAAACAAAGAATATAATATGTCTGCAAACTTAAGATTTCAGGTAGTGGAGGAGGCTTTCAAGAAGCAGGCCGTAGAGGTGAAGGCCCCGTCAAGCCGTCCGTCGGAGTATTTTGCAAAGTATGTCTTTACACGACAGAAGATGTACAAATATCTGCCGGCAGACGTCTACGCCAAACTTATAGACGTGATAGACAACGGCACACGTCTTGACCGTTCGATAGCCGATGCTGTGGCGGCAGGCATGAAGCAATGGGCCATGGAGATGGGGGTCACCCATTACACGCATTGGTTTCAGCCGCTCACTGAGGGTACGGCCGAAAAGCACGACGCCTTCGTTGAGCATGACGGAAAAGGCGGTATGGTGGAGAACTTCAGCGGAAAACTGCTTGTACAACAAGAACCTGACGCCTCGTCGTTCCCCAACGGCGGCATAAGGAACACATTTGAGGCACGCGGATATTCGGCGTGGGACCCCACCTCGCCGGTATTTATCATTGATGACACACTTTGTATACCAACCATATTCATATCATATACGGGCGAGGCGCTTGACTATAAGGCTCCGCTGCTGCGTGCGCTGCACGCCGTTGACCGTGCCGCAACAGACGTGTGCCGCTATTTCTATCCCGAAGTGAATAAGGTGAAGTGTAACCTGGGATGGGAGCAGGAGTATTTTCTCGTCGACGAGGGACTCTATTCGGCACGTCCCGACCTTATGCTTACGGGGCGTACGCTGATGGGGCATGAGAGTGCGAAGAACCAGCAGATGGATGACCACTACTTCGGAACAATCCCCGACCGTGTTCAGGCTTTCATGAAAGACCTTGAAATACAGGCACTTGAACTGGCCATACCGTGCAAGACACGCCACAACGAGGTGGCGCCCAACCAGTTTGAGCTGGCCCCGATATACGAGGAGTGCAATCTGGCCGTCGATCACAATATGCTCCTCATGTCGCTCATGAAGCGCGTGGCGCGCAAGCATGGCTTCCGCGTGCTCCTGCACGAGAAACCTTTCGACGGCATCAACGGCTCCGGCAAGCACAACAACTGGAGCCTGTGCGCCGACAACGGTGTGCTGCTGCATGCCCCGGGCAAGACACCAGAGGAGAACCTGCGTTTCGTTACGTTCATCGTCGAGACGCTCGTGGCCGTTCACCGCCACAACGGTCTGCTGAAGGCCAGCATCATGAGTGCCACCAATGCCCACCGTCTGGGCGGACACGAGGCACCACCTGCCATAATATCTTCGTTCCTCGGCAAGCAGCTCAACGAGTTGCTTGACCATATAGAGACATCCGACAAGGACGAACTGTTCAATCTGAAGGCCAAGCAGGGCATGGAGCTTGACATTCCGCAGATACCCCAGCTGATAATCGACAACACCGACCGCAACCGTACCAGTCCCTTCGCCTTTACCGGCAACCGCTTCGAGTTCCGCGCCATCGGCTCTGAGGCCAACTGCGCTTCGGCCATGATTGCGCTCAACTCGGCCATGGCCGAGGCCCTTACGGCCTTCAAGACACGTGTCGACGCGCTCGTCGCTGCCGGAGAGAGCAGGATAAGTGCCATTCTCGATGTACTGCGTGAAGACATAAAGGCCTGCAAACCAATACGTTTCGACGGCAACGGATACAGTGAGGAGTGGGTTGAGGAGGCACGCCGCCGCGGACTCGACACGGAGCGTAGCTGCCCTGTTGTCTTCGAGCGTTATCTCGATCCGGAGAGCATTGAGATGTTCGAGCGTACGGGCGTGATGTCGCGCAAGGAGCTTGAGGCTCGCAATGAGGTGAAGTGGGAGACGTATGTGAAGAAGGTGCAGATAGAGGGCCGCGTGATAAGCGACATGTCGATGAACCATATCATCCCCGTAGCCACACACTATCAGAGCACTCTGATACGTAACGTGCAGAGTATGAAGGCCGTATTCCCCGCAGAAAAGGCCGACCGCCTGTCTGTCCGCAACATGAAGCTGATAGAGCAGATAGCCGAGAGCACCGAGACGATAGAGCGTCTTGTGGAAGAACTCACCGAGGCACGCCGCATAGCCAACCGTATAGAGAGCATACACCGCCGCGCCATCGCATATCATGATACGGTGGAGCCGAAGATGGAGGCCATACGCATGGAGATAGACGGTCTGGAGATGATTGTCGAGGACGGTCTTTGGACGCTGCCGAAATATCGCGAGCTGCTGTTTATAAGGTAACGGTACCATATATATAAGGAAGCACATTGTAGGGACATATTCTTGTATTTGTCCGCTTAATAGACGTTGATCATCAATACGTAATATGCGGACAAATACAAGAATATGTCCCTACAATGTGTGTGAACCTTATTTTGATACACCCTCTTATATATTTTGATACACCTTCTTTATGTATAAACCTTATTTTGACACGGTTTCATGAACCGGTATTTCCGATAATCTCCAGCGCCTTTTCCATTGCCTTGTCGGCAGGTACGGCCACATCGGGCATCGTGCCGTGGATGTCATGCTCGTCGGCCCCGTACAGCCAAAAGCGTTTGAAGGATATTGTGCACTGCAGATTGGATATTGGCATACGGTAATAGATATTGTCGCCGAAGCTGACGTTCATTCCACCAGACTCCTCACCAATCACCGTACCCATGCCGAACTGGCGGAAAGCCCACGAGAACGACGAGGCTGAAGAGAATGTACGGTGGCTGATGAGCAGGTATACATTGCCGTTGAAGCGGCCCTTTCCGTCGGGGAGCGGCTCCGTCATGTTGTTGTCTCCGCTGTCGTGGAACGACAGTCCGGGGGCAGTTTCCGTCATTTTGCTGTTTCTCAATGTCGTGGGCGTGATACGGACGAACGATTTGGCAAACTGCTTGAACGGGCGCGGTGAGATGTGCCGCAGCAGTTCGTCGCCCACCAGCGAGTTGCCGCCGCCGTTGTCGCGTATGTCGATGATGAGGTTTTTTATGCCGTTGTCGTGCAGCACGGTGAACATGGAATCGGCAAAGGCGCGCATCCTGCCGTGATTCTCCATACTCAGAAAGTCCATCACGGCCACTCCCTTGTCCTTCATTATCGTGAATGAGTATGCGTCTCTGCCTTCGTATCTGTTTTTCTTTTTGGCTATGCGGCTTCTTATTTCTTCCAGTCTTGTGGCGGGGAGAAC
>NZ_URNN01000139.1 GCF_900549175.1 uncultured Prevotella sp.
TTCATCTGCAAAAACATTCTTTATGCTGCTATTGTCTTTAACTCCTTTAACTCCTCTAACTCCTTTAACTCCTCTAACTCCTTTAAATTCTAAAATAACTACTAATAAAATGATTTTCGTCTTCAAATCCGCCATAACCCTGGCACTGCTTTACGTCTGCTTCTTCGCTTTCCTGAGCAAAGAGACGTTCCATCGCTTCAACCGCGTCATGCTCGTCGGCATAATGTTGGCGTCGCTTGTTGTGCCGTTGATTCATCTCACCACTACCGAACCTACCGTCATCAATGAGCGGCTTTGGGAGATGGAGATGGATTTCCAGCCCGTCGCATCCCCACACCATCCGGATGTGCAGCGCGAAGTGCCGTTCGACTGGACCGACTGCATCATCATCGGATATATTGTCGGAGTGGTTGTGATGTGTGTCCGGTTCGTCATAGGCCTTGTTGCCGTAGGGCGTCTTCTTCACGGCGGTCTGCGTCACACGGACAATCGCGGCAACACCGTCGTTCTGTCTCCCGGCAATACGGCGCCGTTCAGCGTGATGAAGTTTATCGTAATGTCGGTTGGTGACTACGAGACCAACCGCGACTATATTCTTACCCACGAGCAGGAGCACATCCGTCTCGGCCACACCTTCGACCTGATGCTTCTTGAGGTGATGAAGATAGTGCAGTGGTTCAACCCCTTCATTTGGTTTCTCGGCCGCGACCTGAAGGCCGTGCATGAGTTTGAAGCCGACCGTGCCGTAATCGACCGGGGCATCGATGCAAAAGAATATCAGAGATTGCTCGTCAGAAAGGCTGTAGGCGTACGTCTGCATCCGCTCACCAACAGTCTCAACCATAATTCACTAAAACGTAGATTTATAATGATGTATCACAAGGAGTCAAGCCGGTGGATGATGCTCAAGGGACTGTGTGCCATACCTGTGGCCGCAATCACCGTGGCCGCTTTTGCCCGCCCGCAAGTCATCGAGAAGATGCAAACCGCCATCACCGTGTCCGAAGCCAAGGTGGCGAAGTCAGTAACCTGAGTGGTTGGGCAGATACCGCTCCTGCCGAAGAGCCCCGTGGCGGCGGACGAACCGCAGTCTGATGCCGTGACGGCGGAAGAGACGGCATCCGAGGCTCAAGCCCGTTCCGGCGAGTCGGCGAACCGCGAACCTGCCGCCACAGACGCTGCCGTGCTCCCGGAGCAGGAGCCTGCCGCCGACCTCAGGCAGTTGTCGCAGCAGGACAACGGGGTGCCCACATACAGCAATCTGCCCGTTTATGCCGGTGAACGCAAGCGCTTTGGCGGCCTGGCGGTAAAGCGTAACGCGGAGAACACGCTCGTCATGCTTGCAGCCACCTGCAATAAGGACAGGGAATGGTTTAAGATTGGCGGCAGTGAAAACCAGACTTTCATAGAAGACGTGGAGACGGGCGACCACTACAAGGTGCGCCGTGTAGTGGACAACGCAGTGGTTTTCGGCGGAAAAGGCTTTTATGTCAGCGGCATGAAAGGCAAGACATGGACCGTGACGCTCGAGTTTCCGCCCCTGCCTGACAACGTAAGGTATATCCGCTTCTGGCATCTGGCAAGTTGGATCAACACAAATAACCGCAATATACAACTCAAAGACATCGAGGAACAATGAACAGAAACACCATCATTCTGCTTGGCTGCCTCATAATGGCGTCATGCACCGTAAACCGTTACTACATCGTCGGCGGCGGCAACGAGACGAAGGACATCACGCAACTGGTCTCCGAGACGAAGAAGAACACCGGCACAAAGGGTACAAAGTCAACCGCGCGAATCAGCTATGACGAATCGCTGCCGGATGTCCCCCGGGCGTCACTAATCAGCAAGTCGCCCGTGTACAATCCGCAGGACAAGCACACGTTCCCCGTCTATGGCAACGAGACGGCCGTGGTTCCGCCCAAGAACACCACTCAGGAAAAGACCGTGGCCATCTGGTGCACCAAGGAATGTACCGTTGTGGCCGGTCTGTCCCAGCTGCAGTGGGACCTGCATTACTTTCAGCAGTCGTCATTGAGCTATATTCAGGATTGCCACACAGGCAAGAAGTATTACCTCACGGGTTCATACAACGGCTGTCCCGTTGACACGAACTACAACATCAGGGGTGTCTCGGGCGAATGGATAAGCGAATTCAGTGTCTATCCGCCCCTGCCCAAAGGGTGCACCGAGATAAACATCATCGAAGGTCCTATCACAGACGATGTGCTCAACGGCCTGGGGTGGGGCGGAGGCATACGTCTGCGCAACATGCCCGTATCGGTGCTTCAGGCCAATCAGGCCGTTTACAAATTTCACAAGACTCGGATTATAGAGTGACAGTATGTGCAAAATACAGACACAACACTCTGTAGGGATATATTTTTCGCTATGCTCAACAACTCGTCTTGTATTTGTCCGCCCGTAACATGTTGATATTCAATGACTGTTTAACGGACAAATACAAGACGAGTTGTTGAGCATAGCGAAAAATATGTCCCTACCAGACACCATGTAGCCATTTTGATACACACTCGTTTTATAAGTTTCATGAGACAATTTGTATATGATTTGAAACATCTGTCTTAGTGTGTTGTACTTTTTTTTAATATCTTTGCCGTCATATTTACCAATGCTTGGAATAACGATTCTATTAATGTTTGAACTATAATGAAAAGAATTCTTGCAACTGTATGTTTGGTGCTGGCCGTACTTGGTATGGCTGCACAGAGTGGGACGGCGAAGATGACCAACCCTGTTATATTCGCCGATGTGCCCGACCTTGACATCATCCGCGTGGATGATACGTACTATATGGTCTCCACCACCATGCACTTCACGCCCGGATGCGGCATAATGAAGAGTCACGACCTTGTGAACTGGGAAATCGTAAACTATGCCTACGACGAGATTGACGAGGGCGACCGCTTCCGCCTGCTCAACGGGCAGAGTGACTATTCGCAGGGTTCGTGGGCGGCAAACCTGCGCTACGACCCATACGAAAAGATGTTCTACATGATCATGACCTGCAACACCACGGGCAAGACCTATTTTTATGTCACCGATGACATCGAGCACGGTAAATGGCATGTGAGCACTACCGACAAGTGTTACGACCCGGGACTCCTGTTCGAGGACACCGGTACGGAAATGAAGAAATATGTGCTGCATCCGGCCGACACGTTCGACGACCACGCCATGTACCTGCGTGAGATGAAGGTGGATAAAGACTGGAATGTGAGTGTGGGCGGGCGCACTAAGGTGATAGACTATGCCAATCTGGAGAATCCGGCCCGCGGACTTCGTGCCGAAGGGTATCATGGTTACAAGATAGGCGACTACTATTACATATTCATGATACAGGGCTGCGACGGTCAGCGTCAGGAGATTGTGTGGCGTTCGAAAAGTCTTTTCGACGGCCGGTGGGAAGGCCGTCTCGTGTTTGGCGGCGAGATGGTCGACGAGCGGGGCGACGTGGTGCTGCAGACCAACGGTATCGGGCAGGGTGGCATAGTGCAGACACCCGACGGCACATGGTGGTGTTTCCTCTTCAAAGACTATGGCTCCGTTGGGCGCATGCCCGTCTGGCTGCCCATGACATGGAGTGCCGACGGCTGGCCCGTGGTGGGCAACGGCACTACCGACAAGCTGCCCGCCGGACGCAACATGACCACTCCCTATCGTGTCAATCTGCCCGCATCGAAAGGGATGAACATTGTGCAGAGCGATGAGTTCAAGGTGTGGAAACCCAAGAAAAGCCGTTCGCGCTTCGGCTCGTGGAAAGCCGGCCTGAAGCTCTGTTGGCAGTGGAACCATATACCCGACAACAGTGGCTGGAGCCTTACCGAGAGAAAGGGCTGGCTGCGGCTGAAGACCACATCATTGGCGCACAACATACGCGATGCCCGCAATTCGCTCACACAGCGCACGTTCGGTCCGGAGTGCTCCGGACATACACTGGTGGATGTGTCGCAGATGAAAGACGGCGACTGGGCCGGCCTTGCATCGTTCCAGCGCCGTTATGGATTCGTGGGAGTGAAGAAGGAGGACGGTAAGCTGTTTCTTGTGATGCGCCGCGCCATGAACCGTGACGATGCAGAGGGGAAGGACATCGAGACGAAGCCACTCACACAGACAAAGGTGTGGCTGCGTGTAGACCACGATTTTCGCGACCGCACCGACAAGGCCCGCTTCTTCTACAGTCTCGACGGAACGTCGTGGACTCCCATCGGCGACACCCTTCAGATGCACTACGACATGCCCGACTTCATCGGACAACGCTTCATGCTTTTCAACTTCGCCACCCGACAGACAGGCGGCATTGCCGATTTCGACTATTTCCGTGTAAAATAAAAGATTCGACAATACACTAACATTATTATGAAAATCTTCAAACTGCTGTCAGTTATAGCAACTGTATGTATTACGGCCATAGCCAATGCTGCCGGTATCAATGGTTCCGGTCTGGTGAACAAGAACGTAGACATTACGGTCAATGGCGAGAAACGTTCTTACTGGCTCTTCGTGCCTCGCGACTGTCCGGAAAATGCCCCGCTGGTGATTGCCATGCACGGTGCCGGCGGACACAGCACAGACAATAGTCCGCGTTTCAGCGAAATAGCCGACACGGCAAAATTCATCGTTGCCTATCCGCAGGGCAACCCCATCTATTTCCCCGTGTTCGGAGGAACTGTGCCGGGATGGGATGCTTCAGGAGAGGACAATGCCGATGCCGGATTTCTGAAAGCCATAATCAATGATGTGGCCGCCGGCTATGGGATAGACCGCAAGCGTGTGTATTGCTGCGGATTCTCCAACGGCGGCATGAACACTTATGCCATGGCCAATGCGTGCAGTGATATCTTTGCGGCCTTTGCCTCCATCAGCGGCTTTCCCCTCAATGAGTTCCATCTGCGTCATACGGGCAGGCGTCCGGTTCCGTTCCTGCATATCCATGGCAAGAACGATGATTTCGTGCGTTACAGGTTCATGCCCATCATAGTAGATGAGATGGTGGCACGCAACGGTGCCTGCCCCATACCGGTAAAGACCGGTGTAAGCGGAAAGTATGACAAGAGTGTTTACGAGGCCTGCGACGGTGGTTTCCCATACGTTTATTATGAAATCGACGGCATGGGCCACAGCGACTTCACCACCAATACCGAGGACGGTAATTCATCGCTCACCATGTGGAAGTTCTTCAGGCAGTACACTCTTGACAGCCCGTGTGACACTACGCTGAAATGGATGCCGCGCATAGAGACGGAGGGCTACGTTCCTGAATCGCATGGATGGACGGTAAACTCGGAGAAGACGTTGCTGGCTTTCGGATTGGGAGGCAAGACTGATGCCAACCAGAATGTTTATCACTCGTTGCAGCTCACCACCGGCCGTTATAAGCTGCGTTTCAAATCGCAAGGTGAGGCCGGCAAGACTATCGGTGTGAAACTGCAGCGGTTTCTGACGGCAGATGTTGTGCTCAACGCCACAGTGCCGGCAGGCGAGGAGGTCACTCTTTTCTTCGACATCGAGAATGACGATTTCGGACAGTACAAACTTACCTTCACACGCCAAAATGCCGGTGATGACATATCCGTCAGCGACATCAGTATCTTTTCGTTGACCGATGGCGAAGCTTCGGGCGTCAGCACGGTCATCAGCCCTTCACCGTCGGACGGCAGGTACTATACGCTTAACGGCATGCCGGTGGATTATCCGTCAAGCGGTGTTTATATCAGGAACGGTGAGAAAATGACAATCCGGCGGTAAACAAACATACCGGGGCAACAGTACATAAAATGAGGGTGTGTCAAAATGGTTACAAGTTGCGTGACCTTATTTTGATACACCCTCATTTTATTATAGTTACGGAATGGTATTGGTATTATTCCAAATACCCGGTGCCGCTTAGTACATGTACACGGCGTAGTCCTTGATGCATCCGGGAGCACCCTGCTCGGCGCGCGGCAGATACTCGAAGCCCGTTACCGTCTGCTCCCCGCCGAGGTCGATGACCATAAGGTGGGGCAGGGCGGCCGATTTTTCCGTCTGCCAGTATGTGGACTCCTGCAGGTCGAACACCTTGTCGGCCGTGCTGTTGCCGCGCGACGTGTCCTCGCTGTCGGCGTACTTCACCGTCCATGGCTCGCGGCTCAGCCGTTTGCCGTCGGCACCGAGGGCGTAGATTTCGGCCACTGCGGCCACGTTTCCGCCCGTGTGCACGCTGCGCACGTCGAGAGCGAGATGGCGTCCGCGTGTCGGAGCGGCAAACTTCACGCTCTGCCATCCGTTGCCGGCGGCAAACTGCCCCTTGTGTGCCGGCGTGGCGGAGTTGAGGTCGGGACGGTCGCCGGGGGTGTTGTGCTTGGCGGTCTTCTCCAGATTCAGCTTGTCCAGTTCGGGATGGTCCTGACAGAAGGCCACGCCCCCCTCCTTCGGCCCTACGATGTCGAGTACAATCACCTCGTTGTCGCCTTTCTTCAGCCAGCAGCCCGGCACGTAGAGTGTCTGCTGCGGGCCTATGCTCCAGTAGCGGCCTATGGCGTGGCCGTTCACCCACACCTGTCCCTTGCCGAAGGCCTCGGTGTTGATGAATGTGTCGCCCGGCTTCTTCAATGTGAATTTGCCGCGGAAATATCCTCCTTTGCTCGTTATCGTCTCACGGCTCTTCACGTCATGATGTACCTGTGCCCTGGCCTTCTTTATGGCGTCATAGTCGTCGGCTATGGTCTGTACGAGCCAGTCTTTCAGGTTCCATGTCACCTCGTTGCCGTCGATGTCGGCCTGCAGGGTCACGTCACGGGTTATGCCTTTGTAGTCCTTTATGGCGCGTCCGAAGTTGATGCGGCCCATGGCCTCCACCAGTATCACGAGTGCGTCGCCCTTTTTCACGGCCGGCATCACGAGCGTCTTCTCGTTCTTCACGCGGTCAATCTTGCCTATGTAGCTGCCGTTGACGAACACTTGTGCGAAGTCGTGGCAGTCGTTCAGCGTGAGCAGGCTCTTTGCCGGTATGTCGGGCAGTGTAGTGGTGTACTTCACCATGCCCCAGCCCGTGTCCATATCCTCCATCGTCAGCACGTCGCGGCTCTCGCGCTCGGCCGTAACGAGGTCGTTGAGGGTCATCACGCGCTCCAGCCTGAACTTCGGCACGCTTATCAGCGGCATCGGTGCGGCGGGCACGGCGGGCAGCTTCTTGTCGGCATACTTCTGCATGACCTTCTGCAGTTCGTAGAACTTGGGCGTGGCCTGACCGTACTCGTTGATGGGCGCGTCGTAGTCGTAGCTCGTCACGTCGGGCGCGAAACCGGGCGAGTTGGCTCCCGCCCAATGGCCGAACGACGTGCCGCCGTGGGTCATGTAGAGAGAGAACGATATGCCCTTTGACAGCATCTCGTCTATGCCGGCGTTCATCTTGTCTGCCGGGCGCGTCTCATGCCGTGCCCCCCACTTGTCGAACCATCCGCTCCAAAACTCGGAGCACATCAGCGGCGATGTGGGACGCAGCTCCTTCAGCCGCTTGAACTGGCTGTCGATGTCGGCTCCGGTGCCGAAGTTCATCGTCCATGTGAGGTCGTCAAGACCGTTCTTCGTGAAGTTGCTTGCCCAGTCGCACTGGAACAGTGACACCTCGTTGAAGCCCGATTCGCGCACGATGTCGCGTATGGCGCTCACGTAAGCCTTGTCTTCGCCGTACGAGCCGTACTCGTTTTCCACCTGCACCATGATGATGGGGCCGCCGCGCTGTATGGTCAGCGGAGCCAGCTGCTCGCCCACTTTCTGCTCGAACAGCCGCACGCGCTCCATGAAGTAGGGGTCTTGTTCGCGCAGGCGTATGTCCTTCTTCTTCAGCAGCCACCACGGCAGACCGCCCATCTCCCACTCGGCGCATACGTATGGGCCGGGGCGCACGATGACGTACATGCCGTTCTTCTGTGCTAGACGGCAGAACTCGGCCACGTCGTTCTGGCCGGTGAAGTCGAACTCTCCCTCGCGCTGCTCGTGTATGTTCCAGAACACGTAGAGGCATACGGTGTTCATGCCCAGTGCCTTGCACATCTTGATGCGGTGTTCCCAGTAGGGGCGGGGAATGCGCGGATAGTGCAGCTCGGCGGCCTTCACCACGAAGGGCTTGCCGTTGAGCATGAATGTGTTTTCGCCTGCGGTGAATGTGCCGCCGCCTTTTGTTGCGGCCTGCATGGGTACGGCGGCGAGCAGCATGGCCGCCAGTGTCAGTTTCTTCAGATTTTTTGTTAATAGCATATTCATTGGTTTTCTTATAGTGTGTCTTGGTGTTATGGTTTTCGTTGGCAAAGATAATAAATAATGCTGAATAACAGTCTGTTATTCATTGCAAAAACATTTATATTTGTGTGCATGTCGGGAGGCTTGCCGGACTTACCGCCCGGCAAATCGCGCCGTCTTGTCCTGATAATTCTTAAAATTTAACATTTCTTTTTTCCCGAAATAGAACGGCGGAAAAGCTCTTTTTGCCTTGCCGGCCCACCGTTTTTGTGCCCCAAGCTTGCCTTTAGGCCCTCCTTACACTCCGTTTACGG
>NZ_URNN01000140.1 GCF_900549175.1 uncultured Prevotella sp.
CCCGCCGAATGGTAGTTACAGGCAGGTTCATCAGCAAGCCGCCGTCCACGTAATACGTCTCGTCTATCTTTACGGGCGCAAACAGTACAGGCACCGCCCGAGCTTTTATAATGCCGCCGGCATATCGTTTCTGAAAAAAACATCGGAGAAAGTTTGCCGGATGAAGAATAATGTGTTAATTTTGTGACTACAAAAAAAACATAAAGAAATGCTCAACTTAGATAATTTCTACAAGGCGCGTTATGTCCTCAGCAGGACCATACGCAAGACAGAGCTGGTGAGGGCTCCGAAGATAAACCCCGAATGTGATGTCTATCTGAAACCGGAGAACCTTCAGGAGACCGGTTCGTTCAAGGTGCGCGGCGCATGCTACAAGATTTCGCAGCTCACCGACGAGGAAAAGGCACGCGGTGTGATAGCCTGCTCGGCCGGAAACCACGCCCAGGGAGTGGCGCTCGGAGCCACAGCCCACGGAATAAAGTCGCTGATATGTCTGCCTGAAGGGGCGCCAATCAGCAAGGTGGAGGCCACGAAGAGCTACGGCGCCGAAGTGTGTCTCGTACCAGGAGTATACGATGACGCATACAACAGGGCGCTCGAACTGAAAGAAGAGAAAGGATATACTTTCGTTCATCCGTTTGACGACGAGAATGTCATTGCCGGACAAGGCACGATCGGACTCGAAATTCTCGAGCAGTTGCCCGATGTAGAGGCCATTGTCGTGCCCGTGGGCGGCGGCGGACTGATAAGCGGAATAGCATTTGCCGTGAAGTCACTCAATCCCTCCATCAAAATATACGGCATACAGGCAGCCGGTGCGGCAAGCATGGTGCACAGTCTTGACGTGCAGCACAGGGAGCGGCTCGCTTCGGTATCTACCATCGCCGACGGCATAGCAGTGAAAGAACCGGGCACACTTACCTACGAGATATGCCGCAAGTATGTCGACGAGATTGTCACCGTCACGGAAGACGAGATATGCGGAGCCATCCTCCATCTGCTCGAAAAGGAGAAGGTGGTGGCCGAAGGCGCCGGCGCAACAAGCGTTGCCGCGGTGATGTACAACAAGATTCCAGTGAAAGGCAAGAAGACGGTGTGCATAGTGAGCGGCGGCAACATCGACGTGACCATACTCAACCGCGTCATCAAGCGCGGTCTGTCGAAGAGCGGACGCTACTGCACCATCAACATAGAACTGGATGACCAGCCCGGCAAACTCGTTGAGGTGGCATCGGTCATAGCACGTTGCGGCGGCAACATCACAAGCGTGCACCACAACCGACACGGCGACAGCGAAAAGATAAACGCCTGTATTCTCAAAATTGTCTGCGAAACCCGCAACGAAGAACACGTTGAGGTAATAAACCGCGCGTTGAAAGACAGTGGATTTAAGGTATTGAAAGGGGAAAAGGCAGAAGACTGAATAAAAATCATCAACTAAAATAATAACAACAATTATGAAAGCATTACACACAGACAAGGCTCCCGCAGCCATCGGCCCGTACAGTCAGGCAATAGAAGTAAACGGTATGGTATTCGCCTCCGGTCAGATTCCCCTCGACCCCGCAACCGGCAACGTAGTTGAAGGCGGCATCAAGGAGCAGACCCGTCAGGCCCTGACCAACGCCAAAGCCATAATGGAGGCTGCCGGACTCTCGCTAGCCAACGTCGTAAAGACCACCGTCTTCATGGCCGACATGAACGATTTCGCAGCCATGAACGAAGTTTACGCCACATTCTTCAGCGAACCATACCCCGCCCGCTCTGCCGTAGCCGTGAAGGCTCTGCCCAAAGGCGTGCTCGTGGAAGTGGAGTGCATAGCCGCGAGATAAGGCCGCACATACACTGTTCGTAACATAAAACGAAAGACAAGGGGCTGTATCAAAATGAGAAAAAGCGACTTGTAGTGACATATACATGAACCTAATTTTGATACAACCTCTTTTCGCCTTTTGTTAAAATCATGCCTTCCCCTCCACCATACAGAAAAAAATCACATTAATATATCATGACAAACAATATTTTTTAGTACCTTTGCGGCTGTATTCATTAAAATTGAATTATCAGTTTGCAGAATAAACTATAGAGATAAAACTTAAATTATTAGTATTAATCCATCTAAATTCAAAAAGAAATGAAAAGAATCAAAAGTTCAATCGCGCTCGCCGCATTGCTTCTTTCGTCATCCGCAACAATAGTTTCATGCGGAGATGACAACGATGACCCCATCGTAAAAGAACCGGACACACCTGTAACACCCGTTACGCCGGGAGAAGACGAGGCCATGGCACCCGAAGACCAAAAAGAGAAACTGGAAACCATAGCAACGGAGTTCATGGACAAGATGCCGGCATCCGACTTCTCGGAAATAAGCTCTCTCGGCAAATACATATCAGACACATATACCGAAGACTACGACTGGGACAACGTAGGCGACTGGGCCGAGGATATATTTGACGGACTCAGCAAACCGCTCGGCACAAGCACGACAGTGAAAGATGACGAATGGACAAACGAGTGGAACAACACTACTTATATATACAACTCTGTATATACCAACTTTACCGCTGTGATAATGGCATCCAACTTCACCGGACACTTCACCGCCGACAACGGCAAATGGAACCTGACAAAAGCCAACGACCTGCAATTCATCTTCAAGGACAAGAACGGCAGACAGTGCGTGATGAAACTCGCGACCGGAGGCAACGTAAAAAAGGTATATGCGTTCAACAAAGAAGACTGGACCGGCTATGACAATAAAGAAGACGGCAACACATATACAAGTAACAACTATTACGACCGCACACAGATGACAGTGGGCGTGCCGGAGAACATCACGCTGACACTCACGCAGGGAGGCAGCCAGATTGCAAAAGTAACAATAAAGATAGATTTGAAAAGCCTGAGCGGCGAGAACTTCGACATCAGCAAGAACAGCTTCACGGCTTCGGCGCTGACAGAGTTCAACAACGGCTACAAGCTGAACATGTCGCAGGTGGCATACACGGCCAACAGCAATGTGTCGGCATCGTTCGTGATGAGCAAGAACGGCGAAAACCTCATTACCATAGCCACGGCAGGCGATGTTAACGACATACCCTCATGCAACGTCAGCGCATTTACGGCATCTTTTGACGAAGATGATTACAACACGGACAAGACCAACGCCCGAAACGCATACGTAAAACTGGACATCATGGGCAAGATGCAGATGCAGGGAACAGTGGCCGACGTGCGCAAACTTGCCGACGCACTGGACGAAGCCGACTCAAACGATGACAACGAGCGTGCCTACAAGTCGCACATAGCCAACGCCAACAAGCAGATGAACATAGGCCTCTTCTACGACGGACAGGCAGTGAAACAGGCCGACGTGACGCTGGAACCGTTTGAAGAGACATCATGGGACGGAAGCAAATACTGGATAGCGCAGCCCGTGATAAACTTCTATGACGGTTCGTCGTACAGCACCTTCGAGTCGTTCTTCAACGAAACCGACTTCAAGAGCACGATAGACCTGTTCAAGGCTCTGGCCGACAAGTATGCCAATCTCATAGACGAAAGAATAGACTGGTAAGCCAACGCACGGCAAAACAGAGACATGCCATCAAGCATAAAGACAACTTACACCATACTGACATTCACGGCAATGCTCTGCGCGGCAAGTCTTCCCGTATCGGCACAGGAAGACAGCTGCACGCAGAGCATTGCTCTTAAAGACTTCGTGGTGAGCGGAAACAAACTGTCGGCAGCAATGAAGAACGAGTCCGGCGGAAGTTTCGTATGGCGCATGCAGATGATGGACGAGCTGCCGAAGATTCTCGGCAACGCCGACCCCATGCACTACGCACAGATGCTGCCCGGCGTGCAGACCAACGGCGAATACCGCAGCGGCATAAACATGCAGGGCTGCGAAAACTCGCACAACAACATCACCATCGGAGGAGTACCGATATACAACGTGAACCATCTGCTCGGATTCTTCTCCACATTCAACGCCTCACACTACCCCACCATGCACCTCGGCAAGAGCATAACATCGGCGAGCGGCGCCAACCGCATAGGCGGAGAACTGACCATGGACGTGGCGGAGAGCATGCACGACACCATAAGCGGTGAGTTCTCCGTAGGGCTGATTTCGTCGCAAGGCACACTGCGCACCCCGCTCGGCAGCCGCACGTCGCTGACGCTCTCCCTGCGCGGCTCCTACATGAACATGCTGTACGGCAGATGGCTCAACGCCGACAACATGCAGATAAAATACTCGTTTTTCGACAGCAACGCAACGCTGGTACACAAGATTGACAGACGCAACACGCTCGTCGCAGACTTCTATGGCGGGCGCGACAACGGCGCCTTTCGAGAAGACAACTACATCGCCGACATGAAGGCCTCATGGGGAAACGTCATGGGCGCGCTGCACTGGATATACAACGGCGAAAAAACTACAGCAAGAAACACGCTTTACGTAACATCATACGGCAACACCTTCAAGCTCGGCATGCAGGACATGGAGTTCACCCTGCCCTCGGGCATAACCGATGTGGGCTACCGTGGCCGGGCAAGCACAGGGCGGCTGACGTGCGGCCTCGACATGGCGCTACACCTCATCAGGCCCCAACATCCGGAGGCAACAGGAACAAACAACACCACAGTGGCAAGACCGTCAGACACGCACACAGCCGAGACATCACTATATGCCGACTACCGTCTGATACAGACCGGCTACGGACTAAGCGCCACTGCGGGCCTGCGCGCCACCATATACGGCGGACGGCACATGAAAGGCGCATTTTCGGCAGACCCGTCGCTGAACATCGTCTACGACAACGGCAACACCCAACTGACAGCTGGCTATTCGCTGCGCCACCAATATCTCATGCAGACTGGATTCTCCGACATGGGACTGCCCACGGAGTTCTGGATGTCGTGCGGCAACGGCCACAAGCCGCAATATGCACACACCATCACCGCGGGCACGTCGACATTACTCTGCGGCAGACTGATAAGGCTGTCGGCCGACATCTTCTACAAACGACTGTACCACCAGACGGAATACCGCGGTACGGTGCTCGACTTCGTAAACACCAAATACGACATAAACAACATGCTGGCCCACGGACGCGGCGAGAACTACGGGTTGAGCGTCATGCTGAACAAACAGACCGGACGGCTGACCGGATGGATAAGCTACGCCTACACCCGGGCCGCCCGCAGATTCGCCGGCATAAACAACGGCACGCCCTTCTCCGCCGGACACGAACGCCCGCACGAGATAAATTCTGTGATGACTTATTCCATTGGGAAGCACTGGAGTTTCGGCGCCACATTCGTCTATGCCTCGGGCACTCCCTTCACCGCTCCGGTGTGTCTGTCGCTAATCAACGGCAACATCATAACACAGTTCGGCGACTACAACGCATGCCGGCTCAGCCCGTATTGCCGTCTCGACGTATCGGTTAACTATAAATGGACGGGCCGCCGCGTACGCGAGCACGGCATCAACCTGTCGCTCTACAACGCCACAAGCCACAGCAACGAGCTCTTCCACTACATAAAGACAAAAAGCGACGGGCAATTTGCCTACCGCCCCGTGTCGTTCCTGCTCGACATATTGCCGTCAATAAGTTATTTCTGCAAATTATGAGAATAATACCATCAGCCTGCCCTACCGTAATGCTCATACTGGCCGCATTCCTCACATCTTGCGATGACGGGGAACAGCCGTCACCCGGCCTGCCGTCACTCGTCGTGGAGGGATGGATTGAAGACGGCGGATTTCCCGTTGTCATACTCACCACGACACTGCCGGTGAGCAGCGACTACACCAACATTAACAATCTGGGCGACCATCTGCTCAGATGGGCCAAGGTTACCGTAAGCGACGGTCAGGACAGTGTCGTGCTCACGGGAAAATACGACAGCGGATATTTTCCACCTTATATATATACCACGGGAAGGATGCGCGGAAAGGCCGGACGCAGCTACACCCTCACCGCCGACTACCGCCAATGGCACGCCACGGCAACGACCACGATACCCGGTCCGCCCGCAGTAGACGGCTACAGGGTGGAACGGGCCGCCGGTTCCGACACTCTCTACCGCATAACGGCACGCCTCAACGACAATGCCGAAGAGAAAAACTATTATCAGATTTTCACAAAAACGGGCAGTGCCTCCAAACAATACGCCGCCTCATACTTGGGGTGTATAGACGACGCCGTGCTTGACGGCCCTGCCGATATTCCCGTATACCGCCCCCATATGATGACAGGGGGCAAATACACGCCTTACTTCTCCGTAAATGATACGGTATATGTGAAGTTTGCGCAGATAGACCACGCATCGTTCCGTTTCTGGAACGAATACATAAAGTCGCAGTCGCTGGCAAACAACATGTTCCTGTCCACATCGTCAAATCTGCCATCAAACATAACCGGAGGACTGGGATACTGGTGCGGCTACGGCTCCGCCGAAGGTATGTTCATCATCAGAGACTACGCCGGCGAGTAGCCGCCCTGCAGCCCCGCCTCCATCATACTATGCTGAGTGCACGGCAATAAATTGCCTTACTTCCAAAGCGGCTCGTTTTCCCAACCGGCGGGAAATCCCATCGCTGCGACATCGACATTAGGATAAGCAAACAGTAGCGATTTTAATTGCTGCTTGAAATCGTTACCCGGATGAGTGGCGTTCTGCAAGTATGCCAAGCAGCAAAGCTGGGCATACAACCGATTATTGGCAACGCTAACAGTATTTATCCAATCCCCATTAAGAGATTCCGGCAACTGTGGCTGAATTGGATATGCTCTATTCCATGTTCTTGAATGATGAGCCAGATTGTTGCGGAGAGTAACCGCACTTTTACACCAACTTTCAAGTAACTTATGCTGCGGAAGGTTGAACTCACGTGCAATTCTCTTTTTTATTCCTTTATCCGACAGATTGCAAAAGATACGTGACAATGTACCGAAAGAAACCACTTCCAATGTCTTCCATACAGGAGGAATTATCGGAGTGGAGTATTTGTCAAAATGCTTCTGAATGAAATCTTCCTTTGAGCGGAAGACCTCCTGCTGGACACGAATAGAACAGTCGGTGAAAATTTTCTTATCAGCAAACAAACTCCTGTTCATTATCCAAAACGCACCGTAAGTCATCGAGAGATGATGAATGAGCTTCGAACGAAGAGCTATCTCAAAACTTTGTATGACAGTAAAAAGCAAAGCCCTCAGTTTCTTGTCAAAGAAATAAAGGTTGACGGCATTGTCGAAATGACTATTTGGTTTGAACACATGAGTGGTCTTATCCTGTTCCATTGGACGAAGGTAGTTCGCCAAACGGAAATAACTCATGATTTTTAACTGTGCTGAAGCAGCATTGTCATCTCTGATTATCAGTCCCCGGTCTTTCAGCATCTGAAGAATCTGTGGATAATCCAACGGTTGTTTTGTATAATCCATAAGTGTATAAAAAGCAAAAGTTCCACCCTGGTACGCATTGAAAAGAGGCGTGGTGGAAACTGTCGATGCAAATATAGTGATTTTATTTCAATCTTACAAATTTTTCAGAAGAAATCGGCGGAAAAAGATATATAGCGCATTTATTACATTTTCAACTTTCTTAAAGACCCGACGATACCGGCGGAAAACAACGCAAGTGAACGGGGATGCGAAAGCTGAAAATCAAGTTGAAGGACTCTTGCACGTTCCGCTCAGATTTCGGGGCAGACGCTTTTCTCGAACTACATTCTGTTGTTAAGACGGCAAGAAATGTCGGATGAACCGTTTTTTTCTGTCTTTCTGTCCAAAATCATCATTCTTTCTGTCGACAAACAATCTGTCTTTATTTCCATACCCAAATATGTTTTTTATGTCTTTCTGTCTAAAAAAACATGTCTTTCTGTTCCAAAACCATGTCTTTCTGTCAGAATAATTCCTAAAATTTAACATTCCTTTTTTCTCGAAACTGAACGGTGAAAATGTCTTTTGGGTCTTGTCATTGCACCGTTTGGGTGCCCTTGACTTGCCTTTAGGCCCTCCTTTCACTCCGTTTACGGCGTACTTGCGTTGCGGTTACGGCCTAACCGTGATGCATGTACGGCCTAACCGGAGTAAGAGGAGGGCCTCTCTGCTATGTTGACAAATTAACATATCCGTAACTCACTGACTGTCAGTGCTCCCCTTTTGAACAAAAAATCGCGTATTTCGCATCGTAGTGCAGAAATCAAGGTTCGGGAGCCGTTTAACATACGTTAAAGTAAAATCCTTTCACGATATATTAAATCAAAAAAACACCTTACCAATGCCCGATGATGCAATAACGTAATCATACTGTCACGCTGCCATGCAATGGTAGTGGCAGAACTTGTTTTTGCCCGCCACACAAAAACGACCTACTTCCATTGTATATATTATATGCGGTCAAAGACAAGACTATGACCCTACCATTGATACGATATCGGGGG
>NZ_URNN01000141.1 GCF_900549175.1 uncultured Prevotella sp.
GGACAAATACAAGAATATGTCCCTACAAAGCACTATGTAGCCATTTTGATACACCCTCTTTTTTTCATTTCCAGCAATGCCGTTTGAGGCTCTAAAACGTACAAAATACCCTTAAAAAGATAACAAAACGCCCCATATCGGATTGCAAAAGAGCCTGTATTGCATTGTAAAACGGCCCATATTGCAAGGTAAAAGAGCCCATATCGCATCGCAAAACAGCTTATATTACATTACGGAGCAGTCTTTCTTGCATTGCAGAATAACAACGTGTTGACAGGCAGCGAGTTACGTGAATGGCTCGGATTTCGCATATTTCCGGCGAAATGCTTTGCTGTTTTGAATTTCAAAGATATGCGGCACTGTTTGTCAAGATGATTCTGAATGTCTTTCCGCGGCATGTCTGCGTGCCGTCATTATGCCGTGTGGCTGCTGCGTGGGCCACGGCGAATGTTCCGTACGGCAGTGGAAGATTACGCCGGGAGGTTTTTCACAAATCATACATGGGCTTTTCGCAATTCGCCGTGATGCTTTCCCAAAATGATATGAAGCTTTTTCACAAACCGGAAGCAATGCCGGCGAGTTTTTGCACACCACAAACGGATGTGCGCAATTTATGGTGCTGCACCATTTAAAATAGTTTAAAACACGGGGCGATTATTCGTTTTTTCTGATAAAAAAGAGTATATTTGCATAAAAGAATTAATAAAAATAAACGCATATTATATATAATAATGTTTGAGAATTTAAGCGACAGACTTGAACGCTCGTTCAAAATACTGAAGGGCGAGGGAAAAATCACTGAGATAAATGTAGCCGAAACGCTGAAGGACGTGCGCCGCGCGCTGCTCGATGCCGACGTGAACTATAAGGTGGCAAAGACATTCACCGACGACGTGAAGAAGAAGGCGCTCGGCATGAACGTGCTGACAGCCGTCAAGCCGGGCCAGCTGATGGTCAAGATAGTGCACGACGAGCTGACTGAACTCATGGGCGGCAAGGCCGTGGAGATGAAGCTCGAGGGCCGTCCGGCCATCATACTGATGTCGGGACTTCAGGGTTCGGGTAAGACAACGTTCAGCGGAAAGCTCGCCAATATGCTCAAGAACAAGCAGCACAAGAAGCCTCTGCTCGTGGCCTGCGACGTTTACCGCCCCGCCGCCATAGAGCAGCTGCGCGTGGTGGGCGCGACGGTGGGTGTGCCGGTGTACTCGGAGCCCGACAGCAAGAACGTGCTCGACATTGCCGCGCACGCCATCGCCGAGGCCAAGGCCAAGGGCAACGACGTGGTCATCATCGACACTGCGGGCCGACTGGCCGTAGACGAGCAGATGATGGACGAGATAGAGGCGCTCAAGAATGCCGTGCGGCCCGACGAGACACTGTTTGTGGTGGACTCGATGACGGGTCAGGACGCCGTGAACACGGCCAAGGAGTTCAACGACCGCCTCGACTTCGACGGCGTGGTGCTGACCAAACTCGACGGCGACACCCGCGGCGGTGCGGCCCTTTCCATACGCACGGTGGTTACGAAGCCCATCAAGTTCGTGGGTACGGGCGAGAAGATGGAGGCCGTAGACGTGTTCCACCCCGAGCGTATGGCAGACCGCATACTCGGCATGGGCGACATTGTGAGCCTTGTGGAGCGCGCACAGGAGCAGTTTGACGAGAAGCAGGCCAAGGAACTGGAGAAGAAGATACGCAAGAACCAGTTCGACTTCAACGACTTCATGAACCAGATTCAGCAGATAAAGAAGATGGGCAACATAAAGGACCTGGCGGCGATGATACCCGGAGTGGGCAAGGCCATCAAGGACGTCGACATAGACGACAACGCTTTCAAGGGCATCGAGGCCATCATCAACAGCATGACCCCGAAGGAGCGCAGCCATCCCGAGATAATCAACCAGAGCCGCCGCATGCGCATTGCCAAGGGCTCGGGCACCGACATTCAGGACGTGAACCGTCTGCTCAAGCAGTTTGACCAGACACGCAAGATGATGAAGATGGTGGCCGGAACGTCGAGCAGCAGGATGATGCAGATGGCCAACGCCATGCGCAACATGAAGGGCGGCATGCCAGGCATGCCCAAGTTGTAGGAGCGGGGCGGCACAGCCAATCGTTATATTAATATCTTAAACTCAGAACAAGACAATGCAACTGATAGACGGAAAGGCCACTGCGGCCAGGATAAAGGAGGAGATAGCTCAGGAGGTGGAGCAGATTGTGGCTGCGGGCGGCAAGCGTCCGCATTTGGCCGCGGTGCTCGTGGGCCACGACGGCGGCTCGGAGACGTACGTAAAGAACAAGGTGCTGGCCTGCGAGGCCTGCGGGTTCAAGTCGTCGCTGATACGCTACGAGGACGATGTGACCGAAGAGGAGCTGCTGGCCTGCGTGGACAGGCTCAACGGCGACGCCGATGTAGACGGCTTCATCGTGCAGCTGCCCCTGCCCAAGCACATCGACGAGCAGAAGATAATAGAGGCCATCGACTACCGTAAGGACGTTGACGGATTCCATCCCATCAACGTGGGGCGCATGGCCATCGGCCTGCCGTGCTTCATTTCGGCCACCCCGCTGGGCATCATCACCCTGCTGCGCCGTTACGGCATAGAGACAAGCGGCAGGAAGTGCGTCATCCTCGGGCGCTCGAACATAGTGGGCAAGCCCATGGCACAGCTCATGATGCAGAAGGAATACGGCGACGCCACGGTGACGGTGTGCCACAGCCGCTCGAAGAATCTGAAGGAGGAGTGCCGCGGGGCCGACATAATAATAGCGGCCATCGGACGCCCCGACTTCGTGACGGCCGACATGGTGAAGGAGGGTGCCGTAATCGTGGACGTGGGAACGACGCGTGTTCCGGATGCCTCGCGCAAGAGCGGATACAGGCTCAACGGCGACGTGAAGTTCGACGAGGTGGCCCCGCGCTGCTCGTTCATCACACCCGTGCCGGGCGGAGTAGGCCCCATGACCATCTGCTCGCTGATGAAGAACACGCTGGCGGCAGGCAAGAAGGAGTACTACAAGTAGGGATGGACAAAGTATCTTCGCTCGAATATTACGAGCGCGGCAACCGTTGCAGGCGTGAAGGCAGGTGGCACGATGCCATCAACAACTACATAGCCGCAATCGAACTCGACCCCGACAGCCCTGCCGTCGAGGCCAAGCGCATGCTTGACGATATATTGGGCTATTATAACAAAGACATGTATAATCCATAAAACATAAGTGTATGGGAAGAATGAAAGGTGCTGTCGTGGTGGATACCGGACGCTGCAAGGGATGCGCACTGTGTGTGCAGGCCTGTCCGAAGGCGGTCATCGCAATAGGCAAGAGGGTTAACGTGAGCGGTTATCCGTATGTGGAGGTGGTGAACGCCGACGGGTGCATAGGCTGCGCATCGTGCGGAATAGTGTGCCCCGACGGGTGTATCACAGTATATAGAAAAAGAATGGAGGAGTAAGGAGGATTATGGCAGAACAGGAAGTGACACTGATGAAGGGCAACGAGGCTATAGCCCGTGCCGCCATCCGTTGCGGAGTGGACGGATATTTCGGTTATCCGATAACGCCGCAAAGTGAAGTGATAGAGACGCTTGCACTCGACAAGCCGTGGGAGACCACAGGCATGGTGGTGGTGCAGGCCGAAAGTGAGGTGGCGTCGATTAACATGGTGTACGGTGCCGCCGGTGCAGGCAAGCGCGCATTCACCTCGTCGTCGAGCCCCGGCATAGCCCTCATGCAGGAGGGAATATCGTATATGGCCGGTGCAGAGATACCGGGCGTGGTGGTGAACGTGCAGCGCGGAGGCCCCGGACTTGGCACCATCCAGCCGTCGCAGAGTGACTATTATCAGGCCACGCGCGGCGGAGGCAACGGCGACTACAACGTTATCGTGCTCGCTCCGGCATCGGTGCAGGAGATGGCCGACTTCGTAGACCTGTCGTTCAACCTGGCTTTCAAGTACCGCAACCCCGTCATGATACTCAGCGACGGGGTGATAGGGCAGATGATGGAGAAGGTGGTGCTGCCGCCTTACCGTCCGCGTCGCACCGAAGAGGAGATACGCCGCGAGTGCCCTTGGGCCACAACGGGACGCACGCGCGACCGCCGTCCCAACATAATGACCTCGCTCGAGCTGAAGCCGGAGGTGATGGAGGTGCACAATCTGCACCTGCAGGAGAAGTACAGGAAGATACGCGAGACGGAGGTGAGGTACGAAACGTGGCAGTGTGACGACGCCGACTATGTGATAGTGGCCTTCGGCAGTGCCGCACGTCTCACGCAGAAGGCCATCGACATGGCGCGCGCGCAGGGCATAAAGGTTGGTCTGTTCAGGCCCGTAACGCTGTGGCCGTTCCCCACGGAGCAGATTGCCGCCATGGCGCGGGGCCGCAAGGGCGTGCTCGTGGTTGAGATAAACGCCGGGCAGATGGTGGACGATGTGCGTCTGGCCGTCAACGGCTCTGCTCCCGTGGCACATTTCGGACGCCTCGGAGGAATCGTGCCCGAGCCCGACGAGATAGTGGCCGCGCTCCGGAAAGTGGAGAGTGAAGAATGAAAAGTGGAGAGTTAAGAACGAAGAGTGAAGAATATGCTGCCGCCGTTCCCGCTTGCCGTGAAGCTATTCATGCGAAACCGTAATGGCACAGTGCTAAAATAATTATGAGCAATGAATGTTGAACAGAACGAAATAATATCCCCGGAGAATCTGGTATACCGGAAACCGGCGTTGATGAATGAGGTGCCGATGCACTATTGTCCCGGTTGCAGCCATGGCGTGGTGCACAAGCTGGTGGGCGAGGTGATAGAGGAAATGGGCATGGAGGAGAAGACCGTGGGTGTGAGTCCCGTGGGATGTGCCGTCTTTGCCTACCGCTATCTTGACATCGACTGGCAGGAGGCTGCCCACGGGCGCGCCCCGGCGGTGGCCACGGGCATCAAGCGTTTGTGGCCCGACCGTCTGGTATTCACGTATCAGGGCGACGGCGACCTGGCCTGCATAGGTACGGCCGAGACGATACATGCGCTCAACCGTGGCGAGAACATCACGATAATCTTCATCAACAATGCCATCTATGGCATGACGGGCGGGCAGATGGCGCCAACCACTCTGCTCGGACAGAAAACCGCCACGTGCCCTTACGGACGCGACGCGGCGCTGCACGGCTATCCCATAAAGATAACCGAAATGGCCGCGCAGCTGGAGGGCACATGCTATGTAACGCGGCAGAGCGTGGAGAGCGTGGCCGCCATACGCAGCGCGAAACGTGCCATACGCAAGGCTTTCGAGGCCACGATGGCTGGCAAGGGCAGCTGTCTCGTGGAGATAGTGTCCACATGCAACAGCGGCTGGAAGATGTCGCCGGTTAAGGCAAACGAGTGGATGAAGGAGAACATGTTCCCGTTCTATCCAAAAGGAGACTTGAAAGACAAGACATCGGAATAACTCTTTAGAACAAAGAATTAACTCCTTTACAACATCGGAATAACTCCTTTAAGACAAAGAATAAACTCCTTTTAAGACAAATATATATGGAGAAGGAAATTATAATCTCGGGATTCGGCGGACAGGGTGTGCTGTCGATGGGCAAGATACTTGCCTACTCGGGACTTATGGAAGACAAGGAAGTGACCTGGATGCCGGCTTACGGGCCGGAGCAGCGCGGCGGAACGGCCAATGTCACGGTAATAGTGAGCGACGAGCGCATATCGTCGCCCATATTGAGCACCTACGATATAGCCATCGTCCTCAACCAGCCGTCGCTCGACAAGTTCGAACCCAAGGTTAAGCCGGGGGGCATACTGATATACGACGGTTACGGAATAATAAACCCGCCCACGCGCAATGACATCACCGTATACCGCATCGACGCCATGGACAAGGCGGCGGAGATGAAGAACGGAAAGATATTCAATATGATTGTACTGGGCGGACTGCTCAAGGTTTGTCCCGTTGTGAGCCATGCCGGCATGGAGAAGGCTCTCTACAAGACGCTGCCCGAACGTCATCACGACCTCATCCCGCTGAACATGCAGGCGCTCGTTGAGGGCGGAAAGATAATACACGAGGTTTCCTTGTGACATGTACCTTATATATAATAAGGTGTACCTGTAATGTAATGGGGATGAAATAATGGAATACATGTCACAAGAAGGCTACGACAAGCTGGTGGCCGAACTGCATCAGTTGGAGAGCGTGGAACTGCCACGGGTGAGGGAGGCCATCGCAGAGGCGCGGGCGCAGGGAGACCTCAGCGAGAATTTCGAGTATCACGCCGCCAAGCGCGAGCAGGGACGTCTGCTCGGCAGGATACGCTTCAAGCAGAGAGTGCTGGAGTTTGCAAGGGTCATTGACACGAAGCGCCTTGGCTCTGATGCCGTGGGATTACTGACAAGGGTGGAGATGACCAACATGGTGAACGGCTGCAAGATGGCATATACCATTGTCAGTCCGCATGAGGCCAACCTGCGTGAAAGGAAGATATCCGTCAAGTCGCCCGTTGCCGAGGCACTGCTGGGCAAGAAGGTGGGCGACATTGTGGAAGTGCGCGTGCCTGCCGGCGTGCAGAAGCTGCGCATTGAGAGCATAGAGCTTACGGGGAGCTGACAGTTTCGTGTATTGGCACGAGGCTGTATAGCTTGTCTAATGCTGGTGCTCTTCTCCATAACCTCCGGTGTCTATGTGGTTGTGGCCGTTGTGCTCATGCTCATGGGCTTTACCGAAGGTGTAGGTGGCCGACAGGCGGAACGTGCTGCCTCCCGACCATTTGTTGACAGACTGTGTATAACCGTTGCCGTAGAGTATATTGTGAGTTTCTTTGGAGTTGAAAATATCTTTGTAGAGAAGCGAAATGCTCCACGACCCGATGTTTTTGCGCAATCCGGCTTCAACGTCCCAATCGGATTCCAGTATGCCCTGGGCTGTCACACGACGTGAGTTATACCGCCCTGTGGCCTGAAAACTTATATCCCATGGCAGACGTACGGATGCCATACAGCGCATATCCCATACAAAGCGATTCTGTTTGTCGCCATGTATGGCATAAAAACCGCCGTGTAGCGGATAGTCAGTGCTCCATGACTTGAGCCGGCTGTTGTATAGGTTGACTGTCGTTGTGAGCGTCAACCGTTTGGACAACGAGTTGCGGGAGATAATCTCAACTCCGGTGTTCAGCATATTGCCTACATTTGCATGGCCGTAATACATCGTGTTCTCATTGGGGTTTGAAGCCATCGGAGCGAGAAAGCTGACATGGCTTATCATATCATTGTTGGCGCGGAGATAACCTGATGCGGAAATCATGTGGTTGTTCCAATTCTTTATATACGACAGCTCAACGGCATTACTGTATTCCGGTTGTATATAAGGGTTTCCGAGGTGAACTTCCGAAGGGTCGGAAATGTTTTCGAACGTGTTGAGCTGCGGACCGAAAGGACGGCGTATGCGGCGTGAATAATTCAGTTTCAGTTCGTTGCCGGCACGGAATGCCCAGCCTATCGATGCTGTTGGAAACAGAGAATGGTCGTTTTTCTTGAAAGGAACGCCGTCAGCATCGGTCTGGCCATACCCAAGCGAGCGTGTGCGTATTTGCCACATTTCTCCGCGAAGGCCGGCCGAGAAAGTAAGTTGCTTGTAATTACCGGACAGATTGACATAAAGGGCAGAGATGTCTGTATCGTACTTGAAGCGGTTGTAGAGGTTGTCGAGCGGCAAAAGATTGTTCTCGTCAATACCGCCGGCATACGATGCCGGGCTGTTTTCGTGGTTATAGTTTCCCTTGTAGCCCGTTTCAATGCGCAGCCACGGGAGGACTGATACTGAATAATCGAGCGCGGCTTCCCAATTTTTGATTTTCACATCCTGATGCTGGCTCTGCCATATCGATTCATTCACGCCGTCATTCCATGTCTCATTCTCATGAGACATGTTGTCATTGGAGCCCTTCCATATATTATAGCTCACGTTCATGTCGATGAAATGGTCGGTATTAAAAATGTGCTTGTAGCCAAGCATGATATTTGCACCGCGTGTATCGCCGCTTTCACGCATGTTGTTGGTATTTCTCACCCATAGTGCCGGCAGGTTGCTGAGGTGTGTAGTTGCCGTATGTCCCCATTTGTGCCCGAGAGTACCTATCGCGTTCAGATAAACGGTGTTCTTGTCATCGGGAATGAAGTTTGTACCCAAACGGACGAACATACTGTTTTCGTGTATTCTGTTGTTTCCGTCAGAGTTGAGGAAATCACCATTGTCATAGCTGCGGCGCGATGCAGAACCTCCGGGCATGTGTTGGGTCTTGAGTCCGATGCCGGCGAATGATTCGAATTTTCCTTCATTGTAATTGACATTAAAGTTCACGTTTGTCGTTCCGTGTGTATCAACGTTTGCCTCTGAATTTCCAAAATATCCGTGACGGCGGTCTTCTTTCAGTTGGATGTTTATTATACCG
>NZ_URNN01000142.1 GCF_900549175.1 uncultured Prevotella sp.
TTACGAACGGACAAATACAAGACGTGTTGTTGAGCATAGCGAAAAATATGTCCCTACTAAGCACCGTGTAGCCATTTTGCCACACCCTCTTTCGTTATGTCGTTACGGTTGTTTATTTTACCATAACCTTTGTCGTAGTCGTTTCACCCTTGACGATATATACACCTGGAGTAACGTTTATGCTTATCGCAGTGTTGCGGCTGGAGGTCACGATGTTGCGTCCTGCCGTGTCGCATATCATTACCGGCTCTGCCTCCGGATTGTCAACGATAATCCTTCTGCCGTATACACTTACGCGCATGCCGCCTGCCTGAGCTCCGTTTATTGACGTTGTGACAACCTTGGCCTGTACGGCTTCCGACTCGCCTTCGGCATATATCGCCGTAAGTGAGTATGTGCTGTTCTCGGGGGTGTCGTTCTCAATGTCGGTATAAGCGAGCCGTGCGTCTTTCTCTATGCTGCCTATAAGCTTGTTCTCACGGTAAACGTTATATCCGTTAAGAGTTATCTTCTCGTCACGTGGAGCCTTCTCGAAGGTGAAGTCGTCAACCATGAACACGTATTGGTCGTTCGCCATATAGCGCACTGCGAAGTGTCTTGCGCCCTCTGGCAGGTTGTATTTGTACTCTGTCCACTGGTCGGAGATTCCGCTTTCGCCACCAACCTTCACGAAGTCGGCAATCTCTGTGCCGCCTGTCGAGTAGTAAACCTCAAACGATTCAGGATATTGGCTCACGCAACTCTTGGCATAGAACGATATCTCCTGTGCCTTTCCTGAGAGCAATGGTGATACGAGCCAGTCGTCGTTAGGCACAATCGAAGAAGTTATTGCTGCGAAATACTGCGTGTTGTTCTCGGGGTTGCGCGGCTTGAACTTGTACATATACTGCTCGGGAATGCCTGATTCCGACGGTTTGAAAACGATGAAGCCGAATGGAGTATTTGCATTAGGATATTGCAGATAGGCGTTGCCCTGCTGTATTACGATGGTCTTCATTCCGTCGGCGTCAATCGTCTTCCACTCTCCGATGTTGTCGTATGATGAAAGCTGCGATGTCGGCAGACCGGTCGAGAATGCGCGATAGTCTTCCGCGCCGTCGGTTGTCGGCACAGGAGTAAAGTCAAACTGCGGTGCTTCCCATATTATTTCAACCTTCTTGCTGTCGGTGTCTACCGTTGCTGTTGCCCCTGTCGGTACGGGCAGGGTTGTCGTTTCGCGGTCTACTGTTATCACAGCCGACTCGTTGTTTGCCAGGTTCTTGTCGTTCTCGCACACCACCTTAGCCTTGTAAGCGTATGAGTTTACAAGCGAACTGATTGATTGTGTGAAGTCGAATGTCATTGAAGACACACCTTCGAGGTTGTCGGCAGACAGTGTTTCGATGAGTTCGTCATCGCGGTAAAGCTCTACATCGAACGCACCCGATGGCATTGCGCCAAGATTTGCCACCTCAACACGTACCTTGAAGTCGACGCCAGCCTGAACCGAAACGGGCACGCCGATGCCGATGGGCGAGAGGTCGAGGCTTGTTGCCTCAATGAGTGAGATGTCATCGATGGCGAGGCGGTAGCCCTTAGATACGTAGCTGATGCGCATCTGCACGTTCTTGCCTGTATATTCGGCGAGCGATACGGAGTGCTTGCTCCATGTCATGTCCTTGCCCTCACTGATATTCACGCTGCTTACAGGCTTGAAGCCGGTGCCGTCGTTTGCCTCGATGCTTATCAGTTCCTCGCCGTCTGCCATGCACATGTACCAGAACGAGAATACCGAGTTATCCTTCGCAACGTTTATTTTGCCCGTGTATACCGCGCCGCCGATGCCGTCGTATGTCTCGTTGAAGAGGTATGCTCCGTCACCGTCGTGGTCGTCCACGTCAGAACTTACCGTCCAAGTGGCAGTTGTACGTTCGCTTGTCGTGAAGTAGACCGGTTCGTTTGTGCCTCCGAAACCAAGGTGGTATGGCATCTCATCTGCCTTGCCCACAGGTATTGCCTCCGTCGCCACGTTCTGCACGTCGTTGACACCTGCCTCTGTCTCGGTGAACACGAGGAATCGCATAAACTCCTGCGCTTCTTCTGCTTCCTTGACGCGGAATGTGTAAGAAGAGCCTTTCAGACCTCTGCCCACTACCGTTTGTCCACCGCCTTGCGGCTTATACATTATCATATAAGATACGAACTCGGGATTTATCGGGTTGCCGTCGATGTCGTTTTCAGGAGCCACCCACGATACGGTAACCTCGCCTGTGTTCTCTGTCTCAACGGCTGTTGCCGACTGTACCGGTCCGGCCTTGTTGATGCCCACGTACACTTTAGTCTTGCTTACAACGCCCTCGCCATCGGCATTTTCAGCCACGACGCTGTACGTATACAGTCCTTTGTCTTCCACATTGTCGGTAAACGACAGCGTGCCGGTGAGTGCTTCGGCGAAGGTCTTCACCTCAACGTTGTTGCGCAAGACGCTTATCTTTGTCAGTTCAGTGGCGTTTCCTTCAATGGTCTTCGCGTTGGGTGTCACAGTTATTGTTGCCGCGAGCGCGCCTTCAGCGTCTGCCGTTGCCGTGAAAGGCTGTGCGGCGGGAGCTGTCTTCATCACGCCCTTGCCTACTTTCAGGTCGTCCATGTATATGCCATACATGTTCTTGTCGCTTACAAGGTGAAGCCCGACGTAGTGCACGCCTGTCCTCTCTGCCGTGTAAACATATTCCAGGTCGTGTGCCTTGCCGTCGGTAAACTCGTAGTTGCCTATCGGTTGCAGCGATGCGGCTTCGGCTTTGTCGCCCACAACCACTTCAAGTTTTTCAGGGTTTGTTATGTCTCTCTGCCATGCAGTAAACGATATGGTGTACATCTTTCCTGCCTCCAGCCACAGTGCCGGCGTGACAAGATAGTCATCAGAAGGACCTGTGAAGCACGGTTGGCAGTAAGCCTTCTGCTGCCACCACATCCATCCCCAGCCGTCGCCGTTGCCGTCGATGGTCGACAAGGTGTTGAAGTCGTCTTGCGAGTCGAACGGCAGAACGTAAGGAGGTACTATTCCGTCGTATTTGGCGGCTATGTCTATCGTCAGTATTGCCTCTTCACTCTGTGAGTCTCCGATTGTTGCAACCACGCTAACCTCGTGCCTGCCGGTCTCGGTGAATGTCACATCGGCGCTCACCGCTTCGCCCGGAGCTGCCGTGCCTGTGGCAAGCACATTGCTGCCCTCTGCCACTTTGTAATCTAAAGTACCGTTGAGAGCTGCGCCCTTGTTGTCGGTTTCAGGCATGGTGAAGTTCACCTTGCCGCTCAGGGCATATTCCTCAAACTCGGCAACGAGGCCGGTAACCTTGTTGGGGATGTTTGTTTCAGAGACTGTTCCGTTCTTTTGTACATACATTCCCACCAGTTGCTCGTTGTTGGTGAGTGCATACAGCTCTTTCACTGTGCCTGTTGGCAGCTGCACGGCGTACAGTTTCTCACCGTTTGAGACATAGAATATGGATGTAACCTTGTCTATCGTGCCCGATGCGAGGGTACTTGCCGTAATTCCGGTTTCGGCAACCAAGGTCATTTCTCCTGTTGTTGTGTTCACGGCAGACAGGCGTCCGTCGCGGTCGATGGCGTAAAGTGTGCCGTTGGCATCGAAGTCGCAGGCCAGCCACGGTGTGCTTAGTGTTGCTATAGTGGAGCGTTCAAAGCTGTCAGAGTTGAACATTCCGAACTCATAACCGCCGTGAGTGTCTTCAAAACAGCCGTAAGCCCCTTTGCCGGTAGGACTGAGTGCCAGTGTGGTACTTATGACGTTCTCTTCTACTGTTATGGCTGCACCGAGGAGGCTTTCGAACGAAGAGGTGTTGAAAGCATTTGCCGAGCACATCTTTCCCATACCCCACTCAGACCAGTCGTCCACGGCAACAACCATGAAAGCGCCCGTCTCAATCATTCCGGCGCCACCCGCGGAGTTGAGTTCCCCGCTTTGTTTTACGAGAGTGAAGCCGTAAGTGTCGGCTGAGAATTCGTACATTCCCACCTTTTGTGCCGCATCCGTGCTGCTTTGGATAACTGCCCTGAGCAACGGCCCAGTGTCGTTGGCATGCGTAATAAACGCAAAATTGCATGCCAGCCACAACATCAAGTTTCGTAAGTGATATTGCATAATGTTAAGTTTTAAGAGGAAATCCGAATAAAAGTATTGTTTCTTATGATAGGGAAAGAACAATATCGGACAATCATTCAATCACTAAAGCATAATTAAAGGTTGCTGTTCTGATCCGGATTTCCTTTAAAAACCAAAAGCGGCAACACTTGACACAAAGGTAGTTAAAAAATCCAAACAGACGTACTTTCGTGCAAATTTGCAGCAAAGCCTTAACATTCCTTAATTCCACAATACTATAGTTTAACATTATTTGCAATTACCTATATTTTATTTAGGACAATATTGGTTTTTAAAATAAAATTCGTATTTTTGTACCGTCTGATGAATTATCGGACCTCAGAAACACTAACCAGAACATAAATGATGAACAGGCACAAGATAGTCATTGAATATCCTTTGCAAACAAAATCAGAAAATATCGTTTGGCAACTGATAGGCACAGCCGAAGGACTCGGCAAGTGGATTGCCGACTATGTGACAAGAGACGGAGACAGCATGACCTTCACATGGGGAGAGGTGTGGACACACAACGACACGAAGACGGCGCAAATCATCGACATACAGACCAACCGCTATATAAAGATGAAGTGGGACTACATAGACTACAAGGACGCATATTGGGAGATGAGAATAGAGAAGAGCGACTTCACCGGACATCTCGCACTGATTGTAACCGACTTTGCCGACGACGGCGACAAGGAGTACCTGCAAAGCCTGTGGGATGACAACATGAAGCGCCTGCACGAAATCAGCGGCTTCTAAGAAAATTGTTACAAGGCTCAAGTAACATCGTTACCCGGGCCACGTAACACTGTTACTTGAGCCTTGTAACACTGTTACCTGAGCCACGTAATATCGTTACCTCCTAAAAAAACACAAAAAACATACGTTCTCTGACTTTTTTATGCTAATTTTGCAAACCGAAATGCCCTTACTGGCATCACCATATTAGAAATGTTTCGCATTAAGAAATTAGACATATTCATCGTAAAACAGTTCGGACTGCTGTTCGTGGGCACTTTCTTCATATGCCAGTTTGTGCTGATGATGCAGTTTTTGTGGCGCTATGTCGACGAGCTGATAGGCAAGGGACTGTCGATGGAGGTACTGGCACAGTTCTTTTGGTATATGGGCCTGATGCTCATACCGCAGGCCCTGCCCCTCGCCATACTTCTGTCGTCACTCATATCGTTCGGCAATTTGGGCGAGAGCTCCGAACTTACGGCCATCAAAGCCGCAGGCATATCACTGACAAAGACATGCCGTTCGCTTATAGTGGCGGTGGTGCTGATAGCCTGCTGCTCCTACTATTTCCAGGACGTGATAGGCCCCGAGGCCAACAAGTCGTTCCGCCAGCTCCTCCTGTCGATGAAACAGAAAAGCCCCGAACTCGAGATTCCCGAAGGCATATTCTACGACGGCATACCCGGCAGCAACATCTACGTGCAGAAAAAAGACCTCAATACAGGCATGCTTTACGGAATCATGATCTACAGGATGAACGGTGGCTACGAAGATGCGGCGATAATACTCGCCGACTCCGGCATGATGCAGTCGACAGCCGAAAAGAGACACCTGCTGCTCACGCTCCACAGCGGAGAATGGTTTGAGAACATGAGGTCGCAAGACATGGCCGGCAGTGCCAGCGTGCCCTACCGCCGTGAGACATTCGCCACAAAACGCATAGTGCTCGACTTCGACGGCGGGTTCAACATGGCCGATGCCGCAGGCATATCATCAAGCGCCCAGGCAAAGAGCATGAGGCGCATCCTGCACGACCTCGACTCCATACACATCTATAACGACAGCGTGGGACACTCGTTCTACCAAGATGCCAAGAACACCACGTTCTACATCCCGCAGCCACGCACTGCCGAAGACTCAGCGAAACTGGCCAGGGCCATTGCTGAAGATGACACACCCTTCGACTCGATATTCCAAAAAATGAGCATCGACGACAAGCAGGCTGTGGTGAAAGAAGCCATGAACACCGTACGCATGAGAGCATCGGAGATGGAAATGAAAGGTGACTACTCGTTCACCCTCAACAGAAACGCACGCACACACCAGATAGAAGCCATCAACAAGATTACGCTCTCACTGTCGTGCATCATCTTCTTCTTCATCGGCGCACCACTCGGTGCCATCATACGCAAGGGCGGACTGGGCCTGCCGGTAATAATATCGGTACTGGTGTTCATCATATACTACATCTTCGAGAACTCGGGCATGAGAATGGCACACGACGGCATCTGGACAGTGTGGTTCGGCAAGCTGATTTCCACCGCCGTGCTCACCCCGGTGGCCATTTTCTTCACCTACAAGGCCAACAACGACTCTGTGGTGTTCAATGCCGACCTATACATTAATATAATACACACTATTTTCGGCATACGCACCAAACGCAACATAACGAAGAAGGAGGTGATAATAAACGATCCCGACTACACAGGCGACACCATACGCCTGAGGGACATCAGCGAGAAGATTTCCGGATATTCGGCAGAGCACAATCTGCTGAAGGCACCCAACCCGATAAAGGTGTTCTTCCACGAAGGCGACGACCAACAGATAAAGCTCATCAGCGCCGAACTGGAAGAGGTGATAGAAGACCTGTCGAACACAAAAGACAACATCATACTGAACGAGCTGAACAACTATCCCGTGATGGCCACACACGCCCACACGCGCCCATTCCGCAGCAAGTGGCTCAACATAGCCACCGGAGTGATAATACCGTTGGGCATATTCTTCTACCTGCGCATGTGCCGCTTCCGCCTCCGCCTGATGCGCGATCTGAAGACCGTACGGCGCACCAACACGGCCATAACAGAAAGAATAAGGCAGATGGAGGCTTCGGCAGCACAGGAGCAACAGCAAGACATGTGAAAATTCCAATAATTACGAACAATATAATACGAACAATATGACCCAATCCAAGTTAAGCAGAATAGAAGACGCCATTGCCGACTTCAAGGAAGGCAAGTTTGTCATTGTCGTCGACGACGAAGATCGCGAGAACGAGGGCGACCTTATTGTAGCGGCAGAGATGATAACCCCCGAAAAGGTCAACTTCATGCTCAAACATGCACGCGGCGTACTGTGTGCGCCGGTCACGATGTCACGATGCGCCGAACTCGACCTGCCGCATCAGGTGACAGAAAACACATCGGTGCTCGGCACACCGTTCACCGTTACCATCGACAAACTGGAAGGGTGCACCACGGGAGTGTCGGCAGCCGACCGTGCCGCCACCATCAAGGCTTTGGCAGACCCCGCGTCGACACCGCAAACTTTCGGACGTCCGGGACACATCAACCCGCTGTACGCACAAGACAACGGGGTGCTGCGCCGCAGCGGACACACCGAGGCGAGCATCGACCTCTGCAAACTGGCCGGCCTCTACCCTGCCGCCGCCCTGATGGAGATAATGAACGACGACGGCACTATGGCACGCCTGCCGGAACTGCTGAAGATGGCCGAAGAGTATGATCTGAAGGTTATATCGATAAAGGACATGATAGCCTACAGGCTGGAGCGCGAGTCGCTCATAGAAGTGGGCAACAAGGTCGACATGCCCACCAAGTACGGACACTTCAAGCTCATCCCGTTCCGCCAGATAAGCAACGGACTCGAACACATGGCACTGATAAAGGGCGAGTGGACCGAAGACGAGCCGGTGCTCGTGCGTGTACATTCTTCATGCGCAACAGGAGACATTCTCGGCAGCATGCGCTGCGACTGCGGCGAACAGCTGCACAAGGCCATGGAGATGATTGAGAAGGAGGGCAAGGGCGTTGTCATATACATGCAGCAGGAAGGCCGCGGCATAGGCCTGATGAACAAGATTGCCGCATACAAGTTGCAGGAAGAGGGTTACGACACGGTGGACGCCAACATCCACCTGGGGTTCAAGCCCGACGAACGTGACTACGGCTGTGGTGCACAAATGCTGCGCAAACTCGGCATACACAAGATGCGGCTGATGACAAACAACCCGGTAAAACGCGTCGGACTGGAGGCCTACGGCATCGAAATAGTGGAAAATGTGCCCATAGAGGTTACGCCCAACAAGTACGATTACCGCTACCTGCAGACCAAGAAAGACCGCATGGGGCACACGCTGCATCTTTGAAATCAGATTTAAAACACATCTGTGATATCGGATTTTAAAGAGGGTGTATCAAAATGCAAGGGATGCACATTGTAGGGACATATTCTTGTATTTGTCCGTTCGTAACGTATTGATATTCAATATT
>NZ_URNN01000143.1 GCF_900549175.1 uncultured Prevotella sp.
TATGCTGCTATTGGCTTTCGCTCGGTCTTTGACCGCTTGCAAGGCAAGAACTCCTCAGCGACCGCAGGGAGCGATAACTCCTTTTACTCCTTTAACTCCTAAAAAACTCCTTTAACTCCTAAAGAAACTCCTATAAAGAATCAAAACTCAACATAAGGTTCGAGACGGGCGATGGCCTCGGGCGTGAAGTCGCGGTGCAGGCGCAACTCCTGAAGACTGTGCAACGGCCCGTGCAGACGGCGGTAGTCGTCGATGGCCTTGGCCTGATGGAAGGTTATGTAAGGATGGCGGCGCATCTGCACGACGGTAAGACGGTTGATGTTGATACGGCGCGTCACGGGATGGCTTATAACGAAATATTTCTTGGCTTCCTGCGGAAAATCATCGATTTCATCGAGTTGGTCCACACTAACATAACCGCCGAGCCTGTCTCCGTAGACCACTATCATACGGGCAAAGGACGTGCCGATGCCGGGCACACGGCGCAGCATGGCCGTATCGGCGGTGTTGAGCACAACCCGCTCATCCTCGCTTATCTTGACAGGATATTTGAGTGTGTCGCGCACGGCATCTTCCTCTTCATAAAGTGATGACGCCGGAAGAAAATCGGGAGATATGCGGATATATGGCTCAAGACGCCGGTACTGACCGACGGTAAGACCATAGAGACGGGCGAAGTCAGACGGACGGCGGTAAATGCCGCCACGGGCACGGTACTTGTAAATGTTGCGCACCTGCCACGGCTGCAGGCCGAGACGCAGAAAGGCGGTGCTGTCGGCCGTATTCGGGTCGAATGGGAACAGTTCGGCAGCAACAACCCTGTCATCACTGTCATACGGCTGCCGTTCGCGATGAAACCGATGATTTCTGTACCGCAACGCGCCATTTGCATGCTGCGACGAGTCCGAAGAACCCGTCTGCAACGTATCTGTTGCCTCCGGCAATGGGTATGTCTCTCCGACAGACCCCGAATGGTAAACGACGGCAAGTCCCGCCAGCGCCACAACAATCAACATTATTATGGCCTTTCGGTCGGATTTATGGTACAGTGTCTTACGCATGCGAAAACTAAATCATCCCGAACTGGTGCAGGAATATCAGCACGATGAACACCGGACAGACGTACTTCACCGCAAAGAGATAGACATGAAAAAGACGGCCGCGCAGTGTGCCGCAGTTGGTAAACTCGTCGCGCACAGCCTTGTGGGGCGCGAACCACCCCACATAGATACATGTAAGGAACGCGCCGACGGGCATAAGCATCTGGGCCGTGAGAGCATCGAAGAAGTCCATCAGCGACCGCCCGGCAAGCTGAAGCGCAGGCACGGCACCTACAGACAGCGAACTGAGCACACAGATTATGCCGGTGCAGGCCGTCACTATCCATGCGGCACTGCAGCGCGGCAGGTGCATCTCTTCGTGAAAGAACGCCGTGCCTATCTCGTGCATGGAGATGGTGGAGGTGAGTGCCGCCAGCGAAAGGAGCACATAGAACAGCACCGAGACGGCATAGCCCACTGCCGGCAACGACGAAAACGCCTCGCGGAACACGTTGGGCAAAGTGATGAATATGAGCGACGGGCCGCTGTCGGGACTTATGCCTACGGAAAAGGCAGCAGGAAATATCATCAGCCCGGCAAGGATGGCTATTACGGTATCTATCAGCGCTATCTGGCAGGCCGAACGCACAAGGTTGGTACGGCGTCCGAAATAGGATGCGTATGTGCAGAGGCAGGCCGTGCCGAGGCTGAGCGAGAAAAACGCCTGGCCGAGAGCTTCAAGAAACACCTGCGAATCGACCTTGCTGAAATCGGGCTTCAACAGAAACTCCACGCCCCTGCCGGCACCGGGCAGCATGCACGAGGCGACAACAAGAATTACAAGCAGGATGAAAAGCGTGGGCATGAGTGCCTTCGAGGCCCGCTCTATACCGCCACGCACACCGTGCACTATCACCCAATGGGTGACGAGGATAAACACCAGCCCCCAAAGAACGGGCATCATGGGATTGGAAGAGAACGTGACGAAATAGTTCTGCACATAGTCGGTGTCGCCGCTGAGACTTCCAAACAATGATGCCATGAGATACTGCAGGCACCACCCGGCCACAACGGCATAGAAACCGAGTATGATTGTAGACGTGACGATGCCCATATATCCTATGGCACGCCACCCTCTGTTGCCCGACAGATTGCCGTAGGAACGCACGGCGTTGGAGGCCGAATGGCGCCCCACAATAAACTCGCTGATCATGCCGGGAATGCCCAAAAGAAGGATACAGCCAATGTAAATAAGTATAAAGGCCGCACCGCCGTTGTGTCCCGTCATAAAGGGGAAACGCCACACGTTGCCCAAGCCCACGGCCGAACCCGCCGTGGCAAGTATGATGCCTATTTTGCTGCCGAAGCTGCCTCTTTCAGATCGTGTCATTTTTTACAGGTGTTTGTAGGTGAGGTAGGTGAAGTTGGTGTGGCAAACCGGTCAGATTATGCCGAACTGGTGTAGGAACACGAGTGCTATGCACACCGGACAGACATATTTCATGCAGAACAGGTAAAAATGGAAGAACCGGCCGCGCAACGTGCCGTTGTTGGTATATTCATCACGTACCACCTTGTGGGGGATTGACCAGCCGACAAAAAGACACGTCAGGAAGCCGCCCACGGGCAGGAATATCTGCCCTGTGACAAAATCGAAGACATCGAACAGCGGCCGACCGCAAATCTGCAGACCGTCGAAACGCCCGAGCGAGAGCGAACAGAAAGCACCGATGACCGAGCACACCACGGTGACTATGACGGCGGCACGGCCACGCGTGATACGGCACTCTTCATGCAGAAACGCCGTGCTCACCTCGTGCAGCGATATGAGCGAAGTCAGCGCAGCCAGAGACAGCAGGGCATAGAACAGCAGCGAAATGACATAACCCACCACCGGCATGCCGGAGAAGGCCTGCTGAAAGACATTGGGCAGAGTGATGAATATGAGCGAGGGACCGCTGTCGGGACTGATGCCCACCGAGAAGGCGGCGGGGAATATCATCATGCCGGCAAGTATGGCCACAAGACAGTCTATCACACCTATCTGTATGGCCGACGCTGCCAGATTGGTCTGGCGGCTGAAGTATGAAGCATAGGTGCAGACGCATCCCATGCCGATGCTGAGAGAATAGAACGACTGGCCGAGAGCGCCGAGAAACATGTCGCCGTCAACCTTCGACATGTCGGGCTTGAAAAGGAAGGCGAGCCCCTTGCCCGCCCCAGGAAGCATGCAGGCAGCCACCACAATGACAAGCAGGAGGATGAACAGCGTGGGCATCATCAGCTTCGACGCGCGTTCAATGCCGCCACGTACACCACGCACGATGACAAGATGGGTGGCCACGAGAAACAGCACCGTCCAGACAATGGGCTTAACGGGATCTTGCGAGAACGTGGCAAAATAATCCTTGATATAGTCAGGACTGCCGTTGAGCCGCCCCATAAGCGACGCACAGATATATTGCAGGCACCAGCCGGAGACCACGGCATAGTAGCCGGTGATGAGGAATCCCGTAAGCACGGCAAGACATCCCACAGGTGTCCACCTGCCGCCCCCGCCGAGCTTGCTGTACGCCCGCGCGGTGTTAGTCTGGGCATGGCGGCCTATGATGAACTCATTGACCATGCAGGGAATACCCAGCAGAAGCACACAACCGATATATACGAATATGAACACCGCCCCGCCGTTTTCACCCGCCATGTACGGGAAACGCCACACATTGCCCAAACCGACGGCAGAACCCGCCGTGGCAAGTATCACACCTATCTTACTGCCGAATTTGGCTCTCTCCAACTGCTTCATTATAGAACTTTCACTATTATTCTGTTGCAAAAGTATAAAATATTTCTTACTTTTGCACCGAAATAGTAACTTAATATGCAATATTCATATCAAATAGTAAGAAAATACCCCTTGTCGGTGGCGTTATTCCTCGTCATCTGGTATCTTTCGTTCTTCACGCCGCCCAAAACAGAACTTGACAATGTGGCGTTCATCGACAAATGGGTGCATGTGGCAATGTACGGCGGAACATGCTCCGTGCTATGGATAGAATACGTCATGAAACACAAAAGCCTCAACATCCCGCGGCTGCTGATACTGGCATGGCTCGCCCCGATAATCATGAGCGGCATGATAGAACTGCTGCAGGAATACTGCACCGACGGACGCCGCAGCGGCGACTGGCTCGACCTTGCCGCCAATGCCACCGGCGTGACACTGGCCATGGTGGTGGGATTTGTGACGGCAAGATTCAAGAAACGTCAACGTCTATAGACTTCCACCCCACACCTTAAAGGGATTAGTCCGCAGATGTGAATTGTAAAAACGGCGGTCGCCGGTGACCTCCCTACCGATGAAATCGGGCTTTTCGAACGTTTCATCCTCCGATTCCAGCTCCACCTCCGCCATCACAAGGCCGGCGTTGTCACCATAAAACTCGTCCACCTCGAACGTATGATTACCGCTGCGCACGAGCCAGCGGGTCTTGTCAATTACACCCGGCTCACACAGACGGAACAACTGTTCTGCCTCGGCGGATGTTATCTCCTTTTCAAACTCATACCGGCTCATACCGGCGGCATCGGAAGGGCCCTTGATGGTCAGGAAGCCGCGATGGCCGAGCAGACGTACCCTTACCGTACGTCCGCGGTCACTGCATATATATCCCTGCGTGATGCGGCTGCTGTCATAAGCAAGTTGCTTATAGCTGTCGTCAGTCACGAGAAACTTACGTTCTATTTCCAGTCCGTCCATATACTTATTAGAGACATCACGGCAATACACCTGGCATCACGGCATTATATACACCGAATAGGCGATAAAGCACAATGCAAGAACTACAAGAACGGCGAATATTGCCTTCACCACTTTCTTTCCCTGCTCTTCCTGACGTGCCTCATAAGCGGCACGGCGCGGATTTTCCTTTTTGTTATTCTTCTTCATAGGTTAAAATATTTTTAAGTTATTATTCGATTATTCTTTGCCGCTGCGAGAGGCGTGCTGCGAGACCATTCCGTGCCAAGAAACTTTATTCCTCGTCATTCACCGGAAACTCCATCAGGTAAGCCTTGATGAAACCGTCGATTTTACCGTCCATCACGCCGTCAACATCCGTTGTCTGATAATTGGTGCGATGGTCTTTCACGCGCCGGTCGTCAAACACGTAGCTGCGTATCTGGCTGCCCCACTCTATCTTCTTCTTGCCGGCCTCTATCTTGGCCTGAGCCTCGAGACGCTTCTTCATGGCACGGTCGTAGAGCTGCGACTTCAGCAGGCGCATGGCGTTGTTGCGGTTCTCAAGCTGCTTGCGGCTTTCGGTGTTCTCGATGAGTATCTCCTCCTCCTCGCCCGTGTCGGGGTCGACATACTGGTAGCGCAGACGCACACCCGTCTCCACCTTGTTTACGTTCTGTCCGCCGGCACCGCCGCTTCGGAAGAGGTCCCAGCTCACGCGTGCCGGGTCTACATACACCTCGATGGTGTCGTCGACGAGAGGCGACACAAACACACTGGCGAAACTCGTCATGCGCTTGCCCTGCGCGTTGAACGGCGAGACGCGCACCAGACGGTGCACACCGTTCTCGCTCTTCAGATAACCATAGGCGTACTCGCCGCCCTCTATCTGCATCGTCACACTCTTTATGCCGGCCTCGTCGCCATCCTGCAGGTTGCTTATGGTAACCTTGTGGCCGTTGGCCTCGGCCCAGCGCTGATACATGCGCATGAGCATCTGCGCCCAGTCCTGGCTCTCGGTACCGCCGGCACCGCTGTTTATCTTCATCACCACGTCCATCGGGTCTTCCTTCTGGCGCAGCATGTTCTTCAGCTCGAGACTCTCGATGGCCTCGATGGCACGGCGATAGTCGGCATCGACCTCCTCCTCCGTCACCATTTCATCCTTATAGAAGTCGAAAGCCAGCTGCAGTTCGTCGGCTGCGAGGCGCACCTCGTTGTAACCGTCAATCCACCGCTTTATTCCTTTCACCTTCTTCATCTGCTCCTCGCCCCGCTTGGGGTCTTCCCAAAAGTCGGGTGCCTGAGTGCGCAGGTCTTCTTCTTCAAACTCTATTTTTTTCCGGTCGATGTCAAGATAGCGGCGCAGTGCTTCAGCGCGCTCCATGACATCTTTAAGTTGATCTGCTGTTATCATTCTTTTTAATTACGAATTACGAGTTACGAATTACGAGTTGTCGGCCGGTGGCCGATTATTAATTACGAATTACGAATTATGAGTTACGAATTATGAGTTACGAATTTATTATTCCAAATTACAAATCATTACCGGTTCATCCACAGGCCAACTTGTCATTCGATAATTCGAAATCGGCCACAGGCCGACAACTCATAATTCGTAATTTCAAATTCATAATTCAGTAAGAGTACATCCTGTCTATCTCCGCCTTGTAGTTCTCATTGAGCACCCTGCGCTTTATCTTCAGCGTATTGGTAAGCTCGCCGCGCTCCATGCTGAAATGATGCGGCAGTAGAGTGAAGCGCTTTATCTGCTCGTAATGAGCCAACTGCTGCTGCAGCGTGTCGATACGATCCATCATCATGCGGTGAATTTCTTCATTGGCACACAGGTCCTCACGGCTCTCAAAGGCTATGCCGTGCTCGCGGGCATACTCTTCAAGCAGGCGGTACTCCGGTATTATCAGTGCCGACACGAAATTGCGCTGGTCGGCAATGATGGCTATCTGGTCGATATACCTGTCAACGAGCAACTTCGACTCTATCATCTGCGGCGCGATGTACTTGCCGTTTGATGTCTTGAAAAGGTCCTTGATACGGTCGGTAAGGAACAGTTCGCCGTTCTTCAGATAGCCGGCATCACCCGTGCGGAAATAGCCGTCCTCGGTGAAGGCGGCCTTAGTCTGCTCCTCGCGGTTGTAATATCCGCGTGTAATGGTTGGGCCCTTGAGCAGCACTTCGCCATCATCGCTTATCTTCACACTGATGCTGTCGATGGGATAGCCCACCGAACCGAGGGTATAAGGTTTGTCCAAATGATTGCAGCTCACCGTCGCCAGACTCTCCGTAAGTCCATAGCCCGCCATCATGTTGAGTCCGATGCTGTGCACGAACTCCTCCACATGTGCCGATATGGCCGCTCCTGCCGTGGGGAAGATATTGGGGTTGGTCAGTCCCAACTCCTTGCGAACCAGACTGAACAGCGTCTTGTTTATCATCTCATATTCCAGATGCAGCGCCATCGGCGGGCGCTTGCCGCGGCTCAGATACTCTATGTTGTGCTTGCGGCCCACAGCCAGTGCGTTCCTGAATATCTTCCGTTTCACCGGATTGGCATTGTCTATCTGTTCCATCACGCCGGCATAAACCTTCTCCCAGAAACGCGGCACGGCACACATACTCGTGGGATGTGTCTCGCGCATCGATTTCTGCACCTCCTGCGGATGGGTGTTGACAATGAGTGTGGCACCCTCGGAAAGGGCGAGCATGGTCCATCCCTTCTCGAAGATATGAGCGAAAGGCAGGAAATTGAGCACACGGTCATTTTCTGTCAGCGGCACACAATGGTCGTTGGCCTCCAGTGCCGCATTATACTGCCCGTGGCTCAGCATCACGCCCTTGCTGTCGCCTGTGGTACCGCTTGTATAAAGGATGTTGGCCAAATCGTCGCCGTTAGCCTCCTTATATAGAGCCTCCACCTCCAACTGCCGCGGCAGACCTTTGCCCAACTCGAGGAAATCGTCGAAATAGATGGCGTGCGGGTCGTGGTTGCTGATACGCACGGAGCGGTCGAACACGATGATACGCTCCAACGAAGGACAAAGGGCGCACACCCGATGAGCCTTGTCGTACTGCTCCTGCTCGCCAACAAACAATATGCGCACCTGAGCGTCGTTAATCATATACTGAATCTGTTGCTCGCTGCTGGTGGCATAGAACGGTATTGTAACGGCCCTGACACCCCATGCGCCGAAATCGGAAAACAGATATTGTACGCAATTCTGTGAGAAAACACCTATTTTCTCCTGTTTCTGCACACCGAGATTAAGCAATGCGTTAGACACTGTCTTGACTATATTCGAGAACTCGTTCCATGAATACGACTTCCACTCCGAGCCGCCAAAGTCCTTATAGACCATGACTTCACGGTCACCATACTTTTTTGCCTGCTCATGTATCATTACCGACAGGTGGCTGTTTGTCTGCATAATAAATATATTTTGTTTTATGCAAAGGTATGGGAAATATGGGAAAACACAAAATTATTCCGATGATATTTTTGTTTGGGAGTTAAGGAGTTTTTAGGAGTTAAAGGAGTTAGAGGAGTTAAAGGAGTTATCGCTCCCTGCGGTCGCTCAGGAGTTAAAGACAATACT
>NZ_URNN01000144.1 GCF_900549175.1 uncultured Prevotella sp.
GAGACACGGAGACACAGAGGACTTATTGAAACGCAAAGGCCGCAAAGGCGCAAAGGTTTTAATTATTCTCCGTGTCTCTGTGCCTCTGTGTTCCGAAAAAGAAATCTCAAAAGAAATCTTTGCGGCTCAGCGCCTTTGCGTTTGGATTAAAATTATTTCAGCCACCAGCAGGAGTAATCATAATTTTCAATTTTCAACTTTCAATTCTCAATCTGTTGAAAATCTCAATTCTCAATTATTCGCAATTCGTTTTTTCAGTTTAAACTCTTTTGGAAGTTTTAGCCATTTCCCATTGTTGGGAACCTTCAGAGGACTGCCGTTTTCTTGCTTGAATATGTAGATGGAGTCATTTTCTTTTCTGAGGCTTGCTTTCAGATCTTCACTCCCATAGTCATTAATAAGACTGAGTTCTGCTTTTCTTTTGTCCTTTATTTTTGCGGAAGTGATGACCCAATAGAAGTTGTTGAGCTTTTTGCCCAAATATCCGGGTAAATTGCCATAAAGTGAATGGTTGGGCACTTCCACTTCCATGGAGTAGAAGTCTATATTCAGAAACACATTGTATTCGTCGTTGTAAAAGTAGCCTTTGAAGGTGTCTGAGTTACTGTCTTGCGCCTTTGTGAGAGCGGCTATTGATGCCAATATTAAAGTGAAAAAATATTTCTTCATACTTTTATCTGTTTTATTTCCGCAAAGTTACTAAATCTATATCATTAAATGGCTGTTATTTTGAAATTTCTGAGGCCTTTTATTTGAAATATTTAAAAAAATATGTAACTTTGCGCGCATATAAATATTAAGTATGGTAAGAGAGATTTTGATTCCTGACTATATTTTTGAGTCAAGTTGGGAAGTTTGTAATAAAGTTGGTGGTATTTACACCGTTCTTTCTACAAGGGCAAAAACGCTTAAGGATAAGTTACAAGACAAATTGATATTTATTGGCCCAGATTTTTGGGAGGATAAAGAAAGTCCTTATTTTCAGGAAGATAAGGACTTGTTTAAAGAATGGAGAGAGAAGGCTGCAGAGAACGGGCTGTCCGTAAGAGTGGGACGTTGGACGATTCCGGGCGAGCCTGTCACCATACTCGTAGACTTCAAACCGTTCTTTGAAAAGAAAAATGAAATTTATTCTTGGCTGTGGGAGCATTATCAAGTGGACAGTCTTCATGCTTATGGTGACTATGACGAAGCGTCAATGTTTTCTTATGCGGCAGCTTTGGTAGTTGAAAGTTTTTATAATAATAATATTGACAGTTCTCAGCGTGTCATTTATCATGCAAACGAGTGGATGACGGGTTTGGGAATGTTGTATATAAACAACAAACTGCCGCAGATAGGAACTTTGTTCACCACTCATGCCACGAGTATCGGGCGTAGCATAGCCGGAAACATGAAGCCGCTTTATGACTATTTGTTTGCATACAACGGCGACCAAATGGCCGGCGAGTTGAATATGCAGAGCAAACATTCCATAGAGAAGCAGACGGCTATGTACGCTGATTGTTTCACTACGGTAAGTGATATTACCGCAAACGAGTGCAAAGAATTACTTGATAAACCTGTAGATGTTGTTTTGCCAAATGGCTTCGATAATAGTTTCGTTCCGAAGCCGACAGTGTTTGCCAAGAAACGTAAGATTGCACGCAAGCGCCTTTTGGATGTGGCTAATGCGTTGCTCGGCGACAATCTTGATGACGATACGATGATAATATCTACAAGCGGGCGTTATGAATTCCGTAATAAGGGTATTGACGTTTATATAGAGTCGTTGAACAGGTTGTTGAGAAGCAGGAATCTAAAAAAGAAGGTGCTCGCTTTTATAGAAGTCCCCGGCTGGGTGGGAGAGCCGCGTCGTGACCTCGTGGAACGGCTTGAAAGCGGCAAGAGTTACGACACCCCGCTTGAGGTTCCGCTCGTAACACATTGGCTTTACGAGATGAGCCATGACAATACCCTTGGAATGATGAAGTATTTTGATATGCACAACCGTAAGGATGACATGGTGAAGGTTATTTTTCTTCCATGCTATCTTGACGGCAAGGATGGTGTTCTCAACATGACATATTACGATATAGTTTTGGGCAACGATCTTTGTGTATATCCGTCATATTATGAGCCGTGGGGATATACTCCTCTCGAGTCGATTGCTTTCAAGGTGCCATGCATCACTACCGACCTTGCCGGATTCGGCCTTTGGGCAAACAGTGTGAAAGGTGGGTACAGTGACATTCGTGACGGCGTGAAGGTGATACACCGCACAGACTATAATTATTCGGAAGTGGCGGATGCGATTAAAGATACCATTGCTGAGTATTCCAACTTTACACCGAAGGAAGTGGAGGCGGCACGCAAGAAAGCTGACGGACTGTCGAAGAAGGCGTTGTGGGCAGAGTTCATAAAATACTATTATGAGGCTTACGATATTGCTTTGGCCAAGGCTGAAAAGCGTAAATGTCATGAAGTGTGATGAAAGATATATAAAGACAGAATAATAATTCCAAAAAAGATTATGAAGATTAAGGCAGATTATGCTAATGCTCCTCAATGGCAGGAGATTACCGTCAAGTCGACTCTTCCGGAAGAGCTGAAGTGTCTTGACGAGATTGCACACAACGTGTGGTGGACATGGAACTATGAGGCAAGAGACCTTTTCCGTGATTTGGATCCCGAGCTTTATCATGAAGTGACGCACAATCCCGTCCTTCTGCTTGAGCGTCTCAGCTATGAGCGCAAGGAGGAAATCGTGAAGGACAAGGCGATGATGAAGCGCATCACGGCCGTTTACGCCCAGTTCCGTGAGTATATGGACGTGAAGCCCGATGCCAACCGTCCTTCTGTGGCCTATTTCTCTATGGAATATGGTCTCAACCACGTTCTCAAGATTTATTCCGGCGGTCTCGGTATGCTTGCCGGTGACTATCTGAAGGAGGCATCCGACAGCAATGTCGACATGTGCGCCGTAGGTTTCCTCTATCGTTACGGCTATTTTACACAGTCACTCAGCATGGACGGCCAGCAGATTGCGAAGTATGAGGCACAGAATTTCAATTCGCTTCCTCTTGAGCGTCAGCTTGACGAGAACGGCAATCCGCTTGTAGTTGACGTTCCTTATAACAACTACAGTGTGCACGCATACGTATGGCGCGTCAATGTCGGCCGTATCAAGCTCTACCTGCTTGACACCGACAACGAGCTGAACTCAGAGTTTGACAAGCCCATCACCCACTCACTCTACGGTGGCGACTGGGAGAACCGTCTGAAGCAGGAGATTCTGCTCGGTATCGGTGGTGTGCTCACGCTGAAGAAGCTCGGTATCACCAAGGACGTATATCACTGCAACGAAGGTCATGCAGCCCTCTGCAACCTGCAGCGTCTGTGCGATTATATCGAGACCGGCCTGACATTCAACCAGGCTATGGAGCTCGTCCGCGCATCATCACTCTATACCGTTCACACTCCCGTGCCCGCCGGTCACGACTATTTCGACGAAGGTCTCTTCGGTAAATATATGGGTGGCTATCCCGCCAAGCTCGGCATCTCTTGGGACGAGTTCATCGGTATGGGCCGAAACAACCCCGATGATCATGGTGAGAAGTTCTGTATGTCAGTATTCGCCTGCAACACATGTCAGGAAGTTAACGGTGTGAGCAAGCTCCACGGCTGGGTAAGCCAGAAGATGTTCGCTCCCATCTGGAACGGATACTATCCCGAGGAGAACCACGTGGGCTATGTTACCAACGGTGTTCACTTCCCCACATGGACATCAACGGAGTGGCGCAAGGTCTATGCCAAGTACTTCGACAAGACATTCATGAGCGACCAGAGCAACCAGAGCATCTGGGAGGCAATATACAATGTGCCTGATGATGAGGTATGGGAGACCCGTATGGCCTTGAAGCAGAAGCTCGTAGACTATATCCGTCTGCAGTTCCGCGAGACATGGTTGAAGAATCAGGGCGATCCCTCACGTGTTGTCTCACTGCTCGACAAGATCAATCCCAACGCGCTGATGATTGGTTTCTGCCGCCGTTTCGCCACATACAAGCGTGCACACCTTCTCTTCACCGATCTCGACCGTCTTTCTAAGATTGTCAACGATCCCGAGCATCCCGTTCAGTTCCTCTTCGCCGGTAAGGCTCACCCCGCTGACGGTGCCGGTCAGGGACTCATCAAGAAGATATATGAAATCAGCCAGCGTCCCGAGTTCCTCGGCAAGATCATCTTCCTTGAGAACTACGACTTCCAGCTCGCCCGCCGTCTCGTTTCGGGTGTGGACATCTGGATGAACACCCCGACACGTCCTCTGGAGGCTTCCGGAACATCAGGCGAGAAGGCCGAGATGAACGGTGTGGTAAACCTCTCCGTGCTCGACGGATGGTGGCTCGAAGGCTATCGCGAGGGTGCAGGATGGGCACTCACCGAGAAGCGCACATATCAGAACCAGGGTTATCAGGACCAGCTCGACGCCGCAACAATCTACAACTTGCTTGAGCGTGAGATCATTCCTCTCTACTACAACAAGAACGAGAAGGGTTACAGCGAAGGTTGGATAAAGGTGATCAAGAACTCCATCGCCCAGATTGCTCCCCACTATACGATGAAGCGCCAACTCGACGACTACTACGACAAGTTCTACTGCAAGGAAGCAGCCCGCTTCAAGACTCTTGCCGCCGACAACAACCGTATGGCCAAGGAGATTGCACAGTGGAAGGAAGCCGTTGCAGAGCGTTGGGACGCCATCAACGTGGTATCTTCAGAGTGGGACATTCCCTCTACCGGAGCCGTGATGGGCAAGGAATACACATTGAAGTATGTCATCAACGAACAGGGTCTCGACGATGCCATCGGTCTGGAGTTTGTAACAATCAGTCCCGACAAGAATGGCGAAGACCGCATCTTCACCGTTATTCCGCTTACGGTTACAGGTCGCGATGGCAACAACTTCACCTTTGAGGGCAAGCTCGAACCGAACAACGCCGGTATCTTCAAGAGTGCTGTGCGTATGTATCCCAAGTGCGACAAGCTGCCCCACCGTCAGGACTTCTGCTACATCAAGTGGCTTGACCTGCCTAACATGTAATTAAGCGCAAAAAGCAAATATTTGTATAACAAAGAGACACGGATATGCGGAGAACTTCTCTGCATATCCGTGTCTCTTTATTGTATAAAAAATCTTTGCGTCTTCGCGTCTTTGCGCTTTTAAAAAAAACGTGTCTTTGTAGCCCGAATCAGGGGTGTTTATTTCAGCAGCGATTTAACGAACTCTTCAAGTTCTTCACCACGCAATCCCTTTTTCAGAATCTTTCCGTTGCTGTCAACAACAATGGTTTGTGGTATGGATTTTACATTGAACATCTGTGCGGCAGCGTTGTCCCATCCTTTCAAATCAGAAACCTGAGGCCATATTACGCCGAGCTCCTTGCTTGTGTTCTCCCATGCAGAGCGGTTTTTATCGAGCGAAACGCCGAATATGCCCAAACCGTTGGCCTTATACGTGTTGTACATGCGTACCATGTTGGGCATTTCCATACGGCACGGGCCGCACCAGCTTGCCCAAAAGTCAATAACCGTGACCTTATTCTTCTTGATTTCGTCAAGAGTGCTGACAGGTTTGCCGTTGATGTCTTCCATCGTGAAGTCAGGCATTATGTTTCCCTCGGCGGTAGACTTCAGTTGGTTGAGTTTTGCCACAGTCTGTTTCAGAGCGGGGCGTTCCTGCATCTTGTGCGGCAGTTTGCCAATCAGTTCCAGTCGTGTGTCGGCATCTATCAGTCCGTCAGGTTCAGACAGTCCGTCCGTTCCGTTGCTTCCGGCCATGTCACTGTATGCCGTAAGCAGGAAATATCCGAATTCGTTGTCCGTGTTTTTTCTTGCATACTCCGTCACAAGCGCCTTGAATCGGGCGTGCAATTCACGAATCTTCTTTATCTCCCGTTCCTGTTCTTCGTGGCTCAGGTTGTTTCTGTCAATGTACGTGCCGATGCTGTTGATGCTGTTCGCGATGTTTATGGCACTGTCACTCATCTCCTGCCACTTGTTGTTGGTGGGAGTGCCTTTCACACTTGTTTCCTCCGGTTTATTCGACAGCTTGATGCTGATTGTGCCCGGCTCGATGAAGAAGGCAGAGTAAATACCACGTGGATTTGGGCTGTAGACCATGCACAGCCGTGTCTCGCCGGCGTAGTCGCCCTCAGTTTCAAACTTTCCGTCTTTTACTATCAGTGTGTCTATGGGTGTGCCAGTGAAAAAGTCGTCAGTAACGAACAGGGTGTCGCCGTCGTTCAGTATCTGTGCCTCGCCCTTTATCCTGTACCCGTCAGACTGACAGGCCGCAAGCATAGAGCCTGCGGCCATCAGTCCTATTATCATAACAGATAATTTATTCATAATATATAATATGGCATTATGTTTATACCAAATACAAATTACTGATACTCTCGTTGTGAATCACGCGGCGTATTGCCTCGGCAAACATGTCGGCCACCGAAATCTGCTTTACCTTGGCAGAACGGCTGGAGTAGGGGATGGAGTCGGTGAAGACAATCTCCTCAAGAGCCGAGTTCTGCACACGCTCGCTTGCCGGACCGCTCATCACGCAGTGCGAAGCACATGCACGTACGGTCTTGGCACCTGCCTCTTTCATAATGTCGGCAGCCTTTGTTATGGTTCCTGCCGTGTCAACCATGTCATCGATGATTACCACGTTCTTGCCTTTCACGTCGCCGATTATCTGCATGCTCTCCACCACATTGGCTCTCGCACGAGTCTTGTTGCACAACACGAGCGGACATCCGAAATACTTGGCATAGGTGTTGGCGCGCTTCGAACCGCCTACGTCAGGTGAAGCGATGACCATGTCCTCCAGCTTAAGATTCTGCAAGTAAGGCAGTATCACGCCCGATGCATACAAGTGGTCTACCGGTACGTTGAAGAATCCCTGAATCTGGTCGGCGTGCAGGTCCATCGTTATCAGACGGTCGATGCCGGCCACGCTCAGGATATCGGCTATCAGCTTGGCGCCGATGCTTACCCTCGGTTTGTCCTTGCGGTCCTGACGTGCCCATCCGAAATACGGAATAACCGCGTTTACGGTACGTGCCGAAGCCCTTTTGGCTGCATCTATCATCAGGAGCAGCTCCATCAGATTGTCTGAATTGGGGAATGTGCTTTGCACGAGGAAAACGTCGCGTCCGCGTATAGACTCCTCGTAAGATACGGCAAATTCTCCATCAGAGAAATGTGTGATTACCAGTTGACCCAACGGACAACCCAGACTTTGGCAGATTTTCTCTGCCAAATATCTCGTGTTAGTACCCGAGAAAACCATGTAAGAGTTTTGTGCACTCATCTTTTTGTTTGTCAGTTTGTATATTATACAGTAAATTTTTTCTTCCGTTCCGTTCTCCGTCTGCCTTCGGTGTGTGTCAGCCTACGGTCTTTCTTATCTTCTCAAAGTGGGCTATAAGCTCCTTGAAGTCGAGCTCGTTGTGAATGTCGAACCTGTTCCACAAGTCACCGCACACCACCACACCGCCAAAACCGAGGTCTTTTGCTGCACGTATGTTGTCGAGAGTTATTCCGCCCAGTGCATACACCCGTTTGTCTATCAGCCCGCGTTTTGAGGCTTCGCGCAACTCTTCATACGTAAATGACGCCTTCTCCTCCGGCATTGACAGGTTGTCGAAGATGTTTCTCAGAAACACGTAGTCACACTTTTTCTTCGCCTCTTTCAGGTCTTCTATCCTGCGGCAAGTGCGGCTCAGCCGGCCTTTATATTTCAATGGCGTTGCTGTCGTGACGTCTTCTATGTGTATACCTTTCAGGCGATATTCGTCTTTCAGATAAAAATGGTCGTGTACGGAGATTTTGCTGTAGAAGTCTTCCGACAGCAGGGTGAGCAGGCGTTCCGAATACATCGGTGTTGCGCCCGGTTTGCTGAGATGCAGATTGTCCATCCCCTCATCGAAAAGCGATGTGAGTATTTTGTCTTCCTCCACAAAGAATGTGGGTTTGGTCATTATTATGAGTTTCATCCGAACAGTCTCTTTTCGGTGTGCAAACTTACACATTTTTTTCGACTTATCCGTCTGTTTGTCCCAAAAAGTGTTGGGATGGTCGTTTTCTTTTGATTAAGGTAATCAGTTACAGTTTGGCATATCGTTTTATTCTGTCAATCAATCAGTCATTAATGTGGTTCATCCGACATTTCGAGTGATATATTAATGCTTAATGGCACAGTCATGCAGTTGTAG
>NZ_URNN01000145.1 GCF_900549175.1 uncultured Prevotella sp.
TTGTTGCTCAGGAACTTATAAATAAAGTTAAATTATAGTGTTGCGGAATTAAGGTAAATACAAAACATTATGAAAGTAAAATCATTCATTAAAGTGCTTAATCTTGCAAAGTATGTTGCCATGGCAGCATTACTCGTTGGGACAACAGCCGCATGCAGCGACGATGACGATGACAACAACGGCGGTGGCAGTTCCTCGTTCGAGACTCCGATATACGAGGCCGAAGCTGCAAAATACGTGATAAACGACCAAAGCACATCGCCCTACAAGTCGATAGAACTGACGGCAAGCGGCGACTTCATCATCCAGCCAAGCGATTATGTAAACAACGCCATGCAGAAGGCTCCCTCAAAAGGAAAGAAGACCATGGTACAGCGTCTGACGGGCATGCTGACGGCACACAACACAATGCCGCAGACACGCTACGAGGTGAATACGATGATGATTGCCTACGGAAAATACACAAAGACCGGCGAGAACCAGTACGACCTTGCCGGATTCGGAACGCTGACCATAAAGAAGGATGCCGACGGAACGACACGCTCCATCATACTGACCCGCACGGGACAAGAGCCTGCAGAGTATACCGCGCACGAGCAGAAGAGCAACCCCGACAGCGAAATGACATCAAAACTGTGCCGCACGTGGAACATAGAGAGCTACCGCTACAGCATGAAAGTTAACGGCAGACTCCTTCTCGACTTCACAGGCAACACCATTAAGGAGCTGGCGGCAAAAATGAAGGCGTGGGCCGAAAAGAATGACCCCGAATTTGACGAAAGCGACTGGGATGACGAAGACGTTTTGGGAGAAAATAATCCGAAGGACGTGATTTTCACAAAGACCGGCACATACATGGTTCTTTACTCAAATGATTGGCTCGCCGTATCGACATGGGCATGGGAGAACGAGAAAAACGGCATACTGCGCTACTCATGGAATCCCGATTATTTATATGACGATGACTACTCCGGAGAGGTTAAAATAGAATTCAACAACAACAAGCTTCACCTGATAGAGTTCGACATCGACAAGGACGAGGATGACGGAACAATATACGAAGAAAACGTAACGTACATCATGCACGAAGTGAAATAAATTGCAGAAATGCAGCATGACGGACAAATAGCAGGCACAGAGACTTGTCAATGTCCGCAAAATAAAAAGCGACCTATTTACGGGTCGCTTTTTATTTTGCGGGACATTGACGGTTTGTTTCTGAACATGATTTTCTCCACTTTAATATTATTATAATCTACATTATTAAGCACTTCTATAGGCAAAATAAGCTCATTATTAGTGGATTATGTATCTTTCCGGATATTTTTAACCTAACAAAAAAGGAACCCTAAAAATGGATTCCTTTTCTTGCGGTGCGTACGGGACTCGAACCCGTGACCCCATGCGTGACAGGCATGTATTCTAACCAACTGAACTAACGCACCATTCTGTTTTTCTAAGAACATCGCCATGTTTCTCGATTGCGGATGCAAAGGTAGGGAGTTTTTTTGAAACCACCAAATTTTTTCCAAGAAAAATCGGGATAGACATTAATTTTTCTCTTTTCCCAATACATTTCCATGCCTTTACCTGACATATTTGCTTGGCACGACACCATATTTCATCTTGAAACACTTGTTGAAATATGAAGCGTCGAGCATGCCCACCCTGTAACTTACCTCTGTCACCGTCAGGTTGCCCTCAACCAACAAGTCGGCCGCTATGCGCATACGTTCGTTCTGCAAATACTTATTGGGCGACATACCCGTAAGATCTTTCATCTTCGCATATATCTTTGTGCGCCCCATACCCATCTGCAAGGCCAGCATATCAATGGTGAAGTCTGGATTGCCGATGTTCTGCGCCACAATCATTGCCACCTTATCAATAAAGTTCTTGTCGGCCTGCGATGTCAATATACGCGGCTGCAAACCGGCAGATTCCACCTGCGGCAGTACACCGGCAGGAATGGCGGCCGTGTCAGAAACAGATTCGGAAGAAGAGCCGAAGGAGGATGAACAGCCGGAAGTGGAAGAAGAACCGGAAGATGAAGAACAAGATGGGGCAGAGACCATCTCACGCGACTGCCGTATCAGTTGCACGGCACGTGCTATGAGCAGACGGAAGTTGCATGGCTTTACCATATAGTCGTCGGCACCGGCCGTATAACTGCGCATCTGATGACGGTCGTCATCAAGTGCCGTGAGCATTATCACCGGTATGCGGCCGGTAGCGCCACCAGCCTTCAACCGCCTTACAATCTCATACCCGTCAATGTCGGGCAACATTACATCACATATCACGAGCGACGGCAGTTCAGACGCTATACCGGCCAGTCCGGCACCACCCGTAGTGTAACGGCGCACATGGAAATACTCGCCCACCCCATCACTAATCTGCTCCATCATGTCAGGATCGTCCTCGATGACGGCCACCGTCACATCATTGAGTGCCTCGGGATGCAATTCACGCATAATCTCCTCTATGCCGTCATTCCGTCCGCCCATTGATGATGTGTCGACGGCCATCGCCTTCCTGTACTCATCGGCAGAATACGCCGAAGCCTCTGCGGGTAGTGACAGAATGAACACCGAACCGCCGTCAGCCGACACCCGTCTGTAATTCAGCGAACCATGATGCAGGGCGGCCATGGTGTGGGCGGTGTAGAGTCCGATACCCATGCCGCCGTGCGACACAAGCCCGTGCATGAACGGCTGGAACAGACTGTCCATACGGTCATCGCCGATGCCCGGTCCGTTGTCCTCCACCGATATGATTATGCTGCCAGACTCGTGTTTCATTGTCACAGTCACCCAGCCACGTTCCGGAGAATACTTGACAGCATTGCTCAACAGGTTGTAAACAATAGTCTCCATCATGCGGCTGTCGAAAGGCACATCGTAATGGCGGTCGAACGGGGTGAACGTCATCCGTATGTCCTTCTGTCCGGCTACGGCACGGAAGTCCTGGAATATGTTTCTTACAAACTCCACGATGTCACCCTGCTCCACGGCCAGACGCATATTGCCCGTGCTCACCTTGCGGAACTCCATCAGCATGTTGACCAGCCGCATAAGCCTGCGTGTGCCACGGCGGGCCGTCTGAAGGGCGGCACGCGATGGACGCGCTTCGCCATCGCCGAGTTTGTCCACCGCCCCCTGGATGATGGCAAGCGGCGTTCGGAACTCGTGGGTGATGCTCGTGAAGAAACTCAGACGGAACTCCGTGAGTTGTTTCTCCAGACGCATCTGCTGATGTAGGCGGAAACGCTCACGCGCATTATTATACATGTACAGTCCCAACGTCGCCGCCACACCTATATATATAAGCCACGCCCACCAAGTGTTGTACCACGGCTGGGCGATGATGACAGTGAGACGGCGCTCCGGCCCCCAACTGCCATCAACGAGAGAGCGTATGTGAAAGACGTAGGTTCCGGGACTGAGATTTCCGTAGTCGGCACGGTTGACACTGGTCATAGGGCGCCACGTCTCGTCCACACCCTCAAGGTAATACCGGTACAGTGCCGACTCTATGCCGGCATACTCGAAGTTTGAGAACGACAGAGACAGCGTGTTCTCGTTGTGACGCAGGCGTAGCACGTCCGAATGGCTGACGGCCCGCCCCGGCAGACAGCCGTCGGCGGCCGACACGCCGTTGATGCTTATATCGGTGATACAGACCCGTGGTGCCGTGGAGGCATCGCTGCCGTCATCGCCATCCCGCGGCGGGGTTATGACAGTAAGTCCGCTGCGTGTTCCGAAGAGCAGACGGCCGTCGGAAAGCGGCAGTGCGCTGTTCTCAGAATAAATGTTGCGCTCGAACGAATTGCCGAAACGGTAAGTCTTCACCTTCATGTCCTTGTCATAGATGCGCGACAGACCGTTTTCCGTGGCCGCCCAGACGTTGCCGTAACGGTCGGCCTGCAATGCCGCGATGCTGTTGTCGGCCAATCCCTCGGTGGTGGTGACGGCAACGGTTTCCTCAATCTTCATGCCACCGCCGAAACGGCAGCGCACCACACCACTGCCCTTGCCGCCCGTCCATAGATAGTGTCCGTCGTAATGCAGGCAGCGCATCTCATCGAACAGGAAATTACCGTTGGAGGTGTTGAAGCAGATGAAATCGTTGTTGGTGATATCGCGCCGCTTGGTGTCCACGGCATAGAGGCCGTTGCTTGACGCAATCCACAGCCAGCCGTCGGGTCCCGCCTCGAACTGATGCAGGCGCGACTCGTTGACGCTGCGGTTGAGAAGCGAGCGGAATCTGAGCTGCCCGTCCTTCTCATATCGGGTCATTACAAGGCCTGTCTCGTATGACGCCATCCACACGCGGCCGTACGCGTCTTCGTAAAGGTCGTAAAGGTCGTTGGAAGGTATGTGATGACCGCCACCATATTTACTGTATCGCCGCCCGTCCACGTACAGCCCGTCACCGCGTGTGGCTATCCACTCGTGGCCGCCGCGGTCAATCATGTATGCCATGACGTTGCCGTTCATCTCCCCGACGGGCTTTATCTCTCCGCCGGTGACGTCAAACGAATACATCCTGTTGTCTTTCGTAGCCAGTATCACGCCGTTGCCGGAGTCACCGCGCGCGCGGGCAACCATGCAGACGCTGTTGGCCCAGGTGCTCTTCAAACCAGGAACGGGCCGGACAAATTCGGCCACCGACTGCTCCGACACGGCTATGCGCGACACGCCGGCTGCCTCCTGCGCCACCCAAAGACATCCCTTCCGGTCGATATATATGTTGGCAAGATAATCATTGTCTATCACCGCCTGCGCGTCGTTGGCCGAAAAGTGACGCAGGGCCCCCGTGGGATAATCGTAGATGAAGAGGCCGTTGCCGTGTGACGCGATATAGAACAGTCCGTCGCGGCCGCGCCTTACATTATATTTGCGCTGGCGCTCTGCCGTCAGACGTATGTCCTTCAGCAGCGGCAGTCGCCGCACATCACCTTCGGGAGGGAAAATCCACAGGTCACCGCTCTTGTTCGACTCGAAGAAAAACCCGTCCATGGAGTCGAGCAGCAGTCCGTTGGCAATCTGCAGGCCGGAGGGTTTGGATGCCTTGAACGTACGGAGGTCTATGCTGTAGGTGTCACCGCTGAATATCATCCAGCGGTTCTGCCACACAAAGTTGCTCCTTATCGTTCTCACGGCCCCCAATGCTTCGGGTATCTCCATGCGGCGCAACACGCGTCCGTCGGGCGAGAACATCTCCACCCTGTTACCCGACGACAGACACAGCACGTTGCCGTCATACACATTGCCCATGATATACCGCCGGCCGCCGGCAACAGTCTTCACCTGCCCGCCGGTGCCAATGCGGAACAGCCCCGCGTCGGTAAGCGCCCAAATATTGTGGTGCCCGTCTTCCACAAGACGCGACACATGGTTGCTCGGCAGACGTCCGTTCTCCTTATTATAATCGGTGCAGGTGAACGCCCCGTCGCGACAGGCAACGTGCCGTATTCCCGAATTAGTGTCATACATCCACATGTCGCCGCCCGAACGCAGGAAGCGGCGGAACGTCCGCATCTCGTCGCCGCGTCCGGTATAGTCGGTAAAACACCCGCGGCGCAGGTCGTAACACGCGAAAACAAACGTCGAAGTGTGCACCCACAACAGACTGTTGGCTCCGTCGTGATACAGATTGCCCGTTGTTGCATCTATCTTTCGTGACGGATTGCTGCCCAGCGAATAGTAGTTGACGAACGAATATCCGTCATACCGGCACAGTCCGTAGGCGGCTCCCATCCATATGAAGCCGCTGCTGTCCTGCACCATATCATATACGGTGTTGCCCGAAAGTCCGTCGGCCGACGATATGCGTTTGGCCGAAAGCACAAGCTTGTTTATGTCGGCGGCAAGTGAGTCTGTTGCTGCAAGCAGGGCAAGGGCTGTCAGCAACAGTATATGTTCCATTAGGTTTCTCCTACGTGTTCTCATGACTGCAAATATAACAATTTTTCACGTCTTAACCACAATAACACCATATTTTTTTATGGAAAGTAACAACGGTGGCCAAATTTCACGGCCGTGAAATTTGGCCACCGTGAAATTTAGCGGTGCAAAACACCGAAGGCCCCAAAACAGAATTTCCGCACAGCTGCGGTCTATCTTCCGTACGTACAGAACATCGACTGGGCACAACAGGAATGAAAGACTGCAATTTACTGAAAAACACGAAATACGGACATAATTACTGTTTTTCGGACGATTGTACATGTTCTGAAGACTTTTTCCTATGTACTTTTGTAGCATGAACAGGGTTAACCCGGCCGGGCCCGACACACTTACGGTCATGTAAGGCCATAAGCCCGCGTTACAGAACAACAACGCAGAAAAAGAATAACGGCTACAACACGATAGAGATGGGCTCACCATACGGCTGGGCGCCTGACATCGACTGCTTCGAACCGGCAAGAATACCGACAACCGAACAAAAAACAAAAGAAAACAAAACTTAAAAGCAATAAAGAAATGAAGAAAATCCTTTTACTGTTAACATTCATGGTGAGCCTCGCCGCACAGGCCGCAGGCGACTATGACGTGAGAGACTTCGGTGCCGCGGGCGACGGAAAGACGCTCGACCACGGGGCCATCAACCGTGCCATCGACTCGTGCGTGGCCCATGGCGGCGGCCGCGTGGTGCTGCCGGCCGGCACATATCTTTGCGGCAGCATCCGCATGAAGAGCAATGTCGAACTGCACATATCGGCCGGAGCCACCATTCTCGCCGCTCCCGGGTCGATGAAAGCCTACGATGAATCCGAGCCGTGGAAGGGTCCGGCATATCAGGACGGCGGTCACACGTATTTCCACAACAGCCTTATCTGGGCCGTGGGACAGCAGAACGTCTCCATCACCGGCCGCGGAATGATTGACGGCAAGGGACTGACGAAGAAGGACACTGAGAAAGGCGGAAAGCTGCAGGGCGGAAGCATCGGTACGGGCGACAAGGCGATAGCGCTGAAGGAGTGCCGCAACGTGCTCATCCGCGACATAACGATATACCGCGGCGGACACTTCGCCATCATCATGACCGGCTGCGACCTCGGCACGGTGGACAACGTGACGATAGACACCAACCGCGACGGCTTCGACATCGACTGCTGCAAGTATCTGACGGTGAGCAACTGCAAGATAAACACGCCGAGCGACGACGCGCTGGTGCTCAAGAGTTCATATGCGCTGAAACGCCCGGTACTGTGCGAGCACATCGCCGTGACCAACTGCGTCAGCACGGGATACAAGATGGGAACGCTGCTCGACGGCACATACGTGCCGGAAAAGGTGAACTGGGTGTGCGGCCGCTTCAAACTGGGTACGGAGTCGAACGGCGGCTACCGCAACATAGCGCTGAGCAACTGCACGTTCATGTACAGCAGCGGACTGGCCTTCGAGGAGGTCGACCAGGGACTGATGGAGAACGTCGTGGTAAGCAACATCACCATGAGCCACGTCCACCACTACCCCATCTACATCACCACCGGCTGCCGCAACCGCGGCCCGAAGGAGCGCACTACGGTGTCCACCGGAGCCGACATACAGATAAGCAACGTCATAGCCGACGATGTTGACTCATTGGCGGGCATCATCGTCACGGGCATGCCCGACCAACCGCTGCGCAACATAGCCCTCAGCAACATCCGCATAACCTATCGCGGCGGCGGCACGGCCGACCTCGCCAACCGCGAATACCGCGAGCAGGGCACCAACTATCCCGAGCCCCGCTTCGCCGGCCCCACGCCGGCCTACGGCCTCTACGCCCGCCACGTTGACGGTCTCGACATCAACCACGTCACGTTCCGCACCGAGAAGCCGGACTACCGGCCCGCCGTGATGCTGGATGACGTACGCAACGAGAGCATCACCGACCTGAAAGCACCGGAGGTGAAGGGCGTGAAGAAAGTGGTGAAGAAGCCGGGCGGCAACCGCAGGAAATAGTTTTTTAGTACAGTTAATAGGCGCGGGGCATCAATCCGAAACGTTTCGGATATGGTGCCTCGCTTTTGTTTGGCAATACGCATAGGCCACCATGTACACCGGACGGCATACCCATGAAACAAATTTACTTTAACATATGTTAAGCGACACCCTGACTGCGGTTTCCGCACTACGACGCGAAATACGCGATTTTTCGTAAAAATGGGGAGCGCTGACAGTCAGCAAGTTACGCGAATGTTAATTTGTCAATATA
>NZ_URNN01000146.1 GCF_900549175.1 uncultured Prevotella sp.
CGATATCGGGGGCACGTATTCCTTATCCATCACTCTAAATGTCGGACAAACCAGAAATATGTCTTTATGTCTAAAAAGAATATGTCTTTATGTCTAAACCCGCGGGTTAAAGAACGTTTATACCAGCACCGCGTAACGTGAAAGAAAGAATAAAACATATAAAAACATAAAACTGTAACAGCAAAATGCACAACGTAAAGCAAATAGTAAGTATATTTGCAGATACGCCGAACCAAAAACAAACGACGTGTCTATACGATATGAACAAAAGAATGTCACTCACCACACTTGCCTTCTGTTGGGGCATCGCGGCAATGGCCCAACAGCCGGTTGACGTGAAACGACCGGTTGTCGTGATTGATGCCGAGACCGGCGTACGGATAAGGGACGTGCAGATATTCGTCAACGACAACGAAACAAACAGAATCGTTACCGACTACAAAGGCGAATTTGCCATTCCCGACACGGCCCGCACACTGACCATGTGCCACCCGAAATACGAAAAGCGGATGATGGACGCCGGTGAATTTACCGACTCCATCAGTCTGCTGCCCAACTACAACCGCCTGAACGAGCTCGTGGTTATAGGGCGCCAGCCTAAAATAAGTGCAGACATTATGACGGGTGTAAAACAGACTGCCATATCGGTACCGCAACCCAAGCCTTTGGCCACATTCGATTTCTTCAGCATATTCACTGCAAAGAAACGGAAAAAAACGCGCCAACGCATAGAAGCCATCAAAGACTATTGAAACGCTTTCTTTAGAAGCGGCACATCAGCTCTATCACCGCCTTGTCCCGGTCGGATACGCCCGGCGTAACCCCATCGTCATAAAAATACTTTTCGTAGTTCAGCCTGACATCCGCCTTCAGTACCTTCCTGCCGAGATGAAGCGTGATGCCCGCCGTTGCACGGTGACGGCGGCTGTCGTTGACTTCGAGCTGTCCGCCGGCACCTGACTTCCCGTTGCTGTGGTCATCCATATAGTCGTAACGTCCGAGAAACGATATGCCGGTAAACAAACGGCTCAGAGGCAGCCTGTAACACACGAAGGCATCTACGGCATTGACACCGGGGAAGACACCGCCGGAATAGTTCTTGCGCAGATACTCCCCCTCCACATGCCACCGTTCCGTATGCCAGTAAGCGCCGGCGTTCCACATCATTATGCCCACACTGTCGGGACGGGTACGCTGACAGCCCAGCGTCAGGTTAACGACGTTGTCTATCATCGCAGATGCCTTTACCGAATAGTTGTAGCTTTTGGTCCAGTAATCCTTTTGGCCGGTGAGTCCCGAACCGTTGAATATTCCGCCTTCAACGGTTACGGGACAATGCGGTATCGGAAACCGATAGCCAACGGCGGCACCCACATCGCGCACGTTGCCCACCTGCTTGGCTATGAACGAACGGTTGGCAAAATACTGGAGATGGGGCGAGCGGTGGGCGTCGATGGTGAAGGGGACGCGCATCTGGCCTGCGGTAAGCGTCAGCCGTTCTACCGGCGTCAGTCTGACATAGGCATCGAGCATACGTATATCACCCTCGTCGGAAAGGTCTATCTCCGCCTTATATTCCACCGCAGGTATCACCTTGCCGGTGAGCGCGATACGGCAGTTGCGCACCTCAAAACGTCCGGCATCCAATGACGGCTCATACTCGTATTTGGCACGCACCGTCCCGTGTATTTCAGGCATCCATCTGTCGTTTTCCTGCGCGGAAACAGCCATGGCTGTCATAATCGGCAGGGCAAGCATCATTCTCTTCACACCAGTCATAAATCGGATGTTTTCGGTCAACATTCTAACTGAGCCTCCTCAAATCTTACTCACCGCGCGCAATAACCTTCCTGCGGCTGCTGAAGTCGGAGTCGTGCAACTTGGCGTATGCACGCAGATACTTGCGCAGCCCCGACACCATCTCCTGCGTTTCCTGAAGCATGTTGATGTACACGTACAGTACGGTCATCGACGACGGGTCGCCCTCGCGCAGCTGTCGGAACAGCCGGTGATACGTCTCCGACACCAAGTCCTTTATCTCGTCACAACGGCGGCGCAGGGCTGTAACAGCCTCCGGATTGCCGGACTCCATCATGTCGAACATGTCGTTGAACAGAGTGCTGATACGCCCGCGGATGACTTCAAATTCGGTGACATGAGCCGGAGGCAGCGGATGGAAATTGTTGTCTACGTGCTCGCGGCATATCTCGTTGATGCGGCGCAGATTGTAAAGTATGCTCATGCAGCAGCTGTTGCTCAGGTGGAACCACGCGTTCTTCTCTATTGCCGTCTCGTGGCTCACCTGCCGCATGCACAGTGTCTCCTTTCGGCGTGCGTTCTTCAACAGACTCTTGCTGCGCAGCAGTTTTGTCTCGGTACGGCCGAGAGTGCCGGCATTTTCGTTGATGAAGGCATCGGTTATCTTGCCGTAACTCTCATCGGCAAAACGCAGGAACTTCTTCTGCTGCTCCATGACATATATGAGCAGGAGGTCCCATGTGCGTGTCTTGTCCTCAGTGGCAAGAATGGTCTGGAAGAGCGTGTCACCGTCATCGTCGGCCTTCTTCATGCGGAAGCGGCGGTTGCTGCGCACAATGAAGAAGATGGTGAGCAGGGCAAGAGCCATCATAACCCATTGGCCACCCGTGTGCATAAGCGTAACCATCACGCCGGCGCCGATGAAGGCCGCTCCGGCCGTGAGGAACCAGCCTCCGATGACCGAGATGACACCCGTTATGCGGAACACGGCACTCTCGCGCCCCCAGGCGCGGTCGGCAAGCGATGTTCCCATGGCCACCATGAAGGGGACGAACGTTGTCGACAGCGGCAGCTTTAGCGATGTACCGAAGGCAATGAGCGCTCCGGCCAGCACAAGGTTTACAGAGCCGCGTATGAGGTCGAAGGCGGCTCCCTGCTCCATAATCATTTCGTCGTTGTTGAAACGGCGGTTGAACCACACGCGGACACTTTGAGGGGTAATGTCCCTCACCCAATAAAAGAGTGACAGCGTCCAGCGCACAAGGCGTCTCGCTATCCGCGACGAGCCGAACATCTCGTCCCCCCCCTGCTGGCTGCCGAGGCCTATCTCAGTCTTGGACACGTTCTGAGTCTTCTTCGATGTGGCAAGCGCTATCACCATTATGGCTCCCGCAGCCACAAGGAAGAAGACAGGCGTATCGGCCGGTCCGTTGAGCGAGTTCATCATATATCCGTGTGGGTCGCCGCCTCCATTGGCCGCATAGTCCTGATAAGAGGCCAGTCCGCTGAGCGGCACACCGATGAAGTTGACAAGGTCGTTGCCGGCAAAAGCCATGGCCAGGGCGAATGTTCCCATAAGCACGACAACTTTCAGAACATTTACCTTGAGAATGTGCAGCAGCTGCATGACCACTGTGAACACGGCAAGACAGCCGGCAAGAATCACCGTCGTATTGGCAGTTATCCACCCTTTCACTTCGGGCGTCATGAACGCGAGATCCTTGACTCCCTTTATCAGCAGGAAGTAGACAATGGCCGTAGAGCAGATGCCGGCGTAGATACCTATCTTCCATTTCAGCTTACTGCGGTAGTTGAACGAGAATATCATTCGTGCGATAAACTGTACGATGACTCCGAAGACAAAGGCTACCGCCACGGAAAGGAAGATACCCATTATCACCGTAAGGGCCTTCTCGGTGTTGAGCAGTTCACTGATGCCATGTTCGTCGCCTCCCGCCATCTTTATCAGCGCCACGACAAATGTTGCACCAAGCAGTTCGAACACCATCGAGACAGTGGTTGACGTGGGCATGCCGAGCGTATTGAACATGTCGAGCAGTATGACGTCGGTCACCACCACGGCCATAAAGATGCAGATGAGTTCGTAAAACGCGAAATACTCCGGCCGGAAAATGCCGTGGCGCGCTATCTCCATCATGCCGTTGCTCATCGAGGCTCCGATAAACACTCCTACCGATGCCACGGCGATGATACGCTTGAGCGGCGCCGCCTTGCAGCCTATGGCCGAATTGAGAAAGTTGACGGCATCGTTGCTCACTCCCACCGTCAGGTCGAACACGGCCAGCAGAAGGAGGAAAATGACTACACATAAAAACAATATGTCCATACTTCACTTAGTTTGTTAATTTGCCTGCAAAATAAGCCGGAAGTTGTTTCATAAATGTTTCATAATTTTTAAGGATTTGTAAAAAAGCAGTAACTTTGCACCATGATTATCATTATAACGATTATATGTTACTTTGCCGTGCTGCTCGCCGTGAGCCGGCTTACGGCAAGGAAAGCCACGAACGAGACTTTCTACAGAGGCGACCGCCGCTCGCCCTGGTATATGGTGGCCTTCGGAATGGTGGGCGCGTCGATAAGCGGCGTGTCGGTGATGTCGGTGCCCGGAATGGTGGAAAAGACAGACATGACATACCTGCAGATGTGCCTCGGCTTCATCCCCGGGTATTTTGCCATTGCCTTTCTGCTGCTGCCCGTATACTACCGCCTCAACCTCACGACGATATACAGTTATCTCGCCCGGCGGCTCGGCCCTAAGTCGTACAAGACGGGGGCGTGGTTTTTCATGCTCTCTAAGATGACGCGGGCGGCCGTCAGCTTCTATGTGGCGTGCGTAATCCTGCAACGCTTTGCGCTCGAGCCCGCCGGAGTGCCGTTTGCAGTGACAGTGACGGGCATGGTGGCTCTGATATGGCTGTACACGCGCCATGGCGGCATAAAGACACTGGTGTGGACCGACACTTTCCAGACGGCGTGCCTCTTCACATCGGTGGTGCTCATATTCATTAATGTGGCGGGAGAACTCGGAATGAGTCCCGTCAAGGCTGCGCGTGCCGTGGCCGAATCGCCGATGAGCCGCGTGTTCGTGTTCGATGACTGGCTGTCGACGCAGAATTTCTGGAAACAGTTTGTCAGCGGCATATTCCTTGTGATAGTGATGACGGGACTCGATCAGGACATGATGCAGAAGAACCTCACGTGCAAGACACTGCGCGAGGCACAGAAGGATGTGTGTACATACGGTTTCGCCTTCGTTCCGGCCAATCTGCTGTTTCTCTCGCTCGGCGTGCTGCTTGTGATGCTGGCCGGACGGCAGGGCGCGGCACTGCCAGCGTCGGGCGACGAACTGCTGCCCATGTTTGCCGCCACCGGACATCTCGGCACCGCGGTGGTGGTGCTGTTCACCATAGGCATTGTGGCGGCATCGTTCAGCAGCGCCGACTCGGCCCTTACGTCGCTCACCACAAGTTTCTGCGTTGACATACGCGGGCGCCACGATGACGAACGCCTGCGCCGACGCACGCATCTGATGTTCTGCGCAATGTTTGTGGTGTTCATCCTGCTGTTCCGCATGATAAACTCCACGAGTGTAATCGACGCCATCTACATTCTTTGCTCATACACCTATGGCCCGCTGCTCGGCCTGTTCGCCTTCGGACTGCTTACAAAGCGCGGCGTCAACGACCGTTACGTTCCCGCGATAGCCATAGCCTCACCGTTAATATGCTTCATCACAGATAAGGTGATGACCGCCTCCACGGGCTACCACTTCGGCTACGAACTGATGATGATGAACGGCGCGCTCACCTTCGTGGGGCTGTGGATGACGGGAAGAGGCAAAGGGAACTGTATCAAAAAATGCGGGTCAAACTAATTTATTGCCGTCCGACAAAACCAGTTGAATGGTAAACTCCAATCCTCCCTGCGGCCTATTGTCAACCGTTATACTGCCACCGTGCAGAAGAACGGCATTCTTTACGATGGAAAGACCGAGGCCTGTTCCTCCGGCAATGCGCGAACGCCCCTTGTCGATGCGGTAGAAACGCTCAAAGAGGTGTGGCAGATGTTCACTGGGTACGCCGGTGCCGTTGTCTGACACAGACAGCACTATCTTGCCGTCACCGGAACAAGCCGGAGACAGCATAGTGATGTCAATGCGGCTTCCGCCACTGTAGGCTATGGCGTTGTCTACAAGATTGCGGAACACCGACGAGAGCAGGGATGCATTGCCCGTCATAGGCAACGGTCCCGCCACACTGTTGACAATCTCCATCCCCCTACCTGCCGCAACAGGCTGACTATCGTCGACAACCTCTGCTATAACGGCAGCCAAATCGAGCGGCTCGCGGACAATCGATGACGGGGCGTCGTCCATGCGCGTCATGAGCGACACATCGGCAAGCAGACGGCGGAGCCGCTCCGTATTGGCAAGGCAACGGCGAAGAAAATCCTCACGCTTATCCTCACTGAGATTCTTGTGCGCCAAAAGTGTTTCAACGCACACCTGAATAGATGCCACGGGTGTCTTCAACTCGTGGTTTATGTTGTTTGTAAGCTGCTTCTTTATCCGTTCCTTCTCCTGCTGCTCGTGCAAAGCAGCACGGTGCTCGCGGTCGCGGTCGGCAATGGCCTGCTGCAGACTGGCGTAAAGACGGACAATATGACTGGATATTGAGCCAAGCTCGTCTTTCGGAAACGGTTCGGTGTCGTAAATCCGTTCCCCACGCTCGGCACGTTCGGCAAAACGGTTGAGCCGCAATATGTGCTGCCCCAGCCTGTGGGTGGCAAACCATCCCAAGGTGCACATAAGCAAGGTAACGCCACCCATTATCCAAAGGAAACCGAAGTCTGCACGAAGCAGCTCGGCAAGCGACACAGAGTAAGGCACGGCACTGCGCACCACATAGCCCCCGCTGCCGAGGGTTGCCGAATAGAAATAGGTCTTGCCCGTAATCTCACTGTGGCGGCGTACGGTATATCCCGAACCGTACTTGAGTGCCCTGACAATCTCCTCGCGAGCCAGATGGCTGGCATGGGGAATAGTGTCGAGCGTGTTGTCGTAGACCACATGCCCCGTAGTGTCGATGATGCTGATGCGGAGCTCCTCAAAGGGATGCAGCTGCGAGCGGGATATCTTCATGACGTCACTGCCGTCGGCAAGGTCTTCAAGTATATGCCGGTTTATCAGCTGCAGCTGGGCGTCGAGTTCGTCGGCCTTGAATATCTTCTCGCGGTGATACTGAAAGCACACGAAACAGCCCACAAGCAGCACTGAGTATCCCAGAAGCCACAGGAACAGCCGCTGCGAGTAGGTTATCTTATTCCATAAAGCCATAGCCGTAACCCGAGCGTGTTATTATGTTCTTTCCGTAACTGCCAATCTTCTGCCTGATACGCGTGATGTTGACGTCGACTACGCGGTCGAGCACCACGACATCGTCCGACCATATTCCCTTTAGCAGTTCGGCACGGGTGAATATCCGCCCCCTGTTCCTCAGCAGCTTCTGCAGAATCTCAAACTCCTTGCGCGGCATGCTAACTTCCCTGCCGTCGACAATGCAGACTTTCTTCGACGGGATAATCCTCAGACCGAGATAGGCCACCTCGTCATCAGACTCGCGTGAAGAGGATGCGCCGTGAGCCGCAGTGCGGCGCAGCACGGCCCTGACACGGGCCGACACAGTGCGCAGCGAATAGGGCTTCACTATGTAATCGTCGGCACCGAGGTCAAGCCCCTTCACCATATCGTCCTCCGTATCCTTGGCCGTGCAGAAGATTACAGGGCGCGACGCCGTGGCAGGATTCGACTTGATGATGCGTGCGAGCTGCGTGCCTGAGATGTCGCCCATCATTATGTCAAGCAGGAAAAGGTCATAGCGTGTAAGGTCCAGCGCCAACGCCTCCTCGGCACTGTAAGCCGTGTCAACCTGATATCCTTCTGACTCCAAATTAAAACGGAGGGCCTCGCACAGGGTGTCCTCATCGTCAACCACAAGTATACGTATGTCTGTTTCCATAAAAACAATTTTATATGGTGCAAAGATACATAATCAGAGGATGATAACAATATAAGAACCGGAAGTTTAATAAAAACTTAACAACCGGGCATGCGCACATATTCTCGTATTTGTCCCTACAGGATACTGTGTCAGCGTTTTGATACAGCCTCCTATTGTGATTGGATGCAACAACCGCTAATAAACATTAATAAAAGTAAAAATCCATAGGAGGATAAAAATAATTACTACTTTTGCTAATGAAAAACTTTAAATCCTAAAATCCGCAACTATCATTCAATACACGATTAAGGGTAGATTTATGAATCG
>NZ_URNN01000147.1 GCF_900549175.1 uncultured Prevotella sp.
CGGCGCCGTCAGAACTCCAGAAGTATGCGTCCGTTTATCTGCCGCCCCGTAAGGTAGTTCGGCACGGCATACTGCTGGTTGGTAACGTCGGTCACCCAGTAATATGAGTTGACATTGCTTATGCCGAACAGGTTGAGGCAGTCTATTCCCACCCACACGTTGCGCAGCAGAGGGCGCTTCTTGCGGTCTTCATTGTCGTAGGCACGGTAGCTCATGCCTATGTCGGCACGCTTGTATGCCGGGGCGCGGAAGTTCTGATACTCCAGTCCGCGGTGCGGCGGGCCGAAGGGCAGTCCGTCGGCAAAGGCCAGGCGCAGCGTCATCTTCCACCGCTCGGTGCCGGGGAAATAGTCAGTGAAGTGCAGGTTTACGGCATACCGCTGGTCGGTGGGCATGGGTATCCACTGTCCGTTCATCTTCTGCTTCGTGTTCATCAGCGAGAACGTCACCCACGAGTCGGTGCCGGGCACGAACTCTCCGTAGAGTTTGAGGTCGATGCCTGCGGCATATCCGTCGCACATGTTCTGTCCGTAGTAGGTTATCTTCACGTTGTTTACGTTGTAAGGCACAAGGTTGTTCAATATCTTGTAGTATGCCTCTGCCGTAAACTTGTACGCCCTCTCCTTCATCTTGAACCGGTAGTCGAAGGCCGCCACGAAGTGTATGGAGCGCTGGCTCTTTATCTTTTCGTTGAGTGTGGCCACGGTCACGCCGTTCACCGTTGTCGTGTCGCGCAGCTCTTTGAAGAAAGGAGTCTGGTAATACAATCCCGTTGCCAGACGGAACGTCATGTTCTGGTTGAATGCCGGGATGACGGCCAGCGATGCACGCGGCGACACCACCGTCTCCTTGTTGAACGACCAGTTGCTGAATCTCACTCCGTAGTTCAGCGTATACAGTGTCTGGTTCTCCCCTCCCGAGGCGAAACGGTAGGTGTCCTGTATGTATCCTTCGAGGCGGTGGGCGTCGAGTCTGTTTCTCGAGTTGAGCGAATATATCAGGTCGAGCCTGTCGGGGCGGTGCGGCATCGAGTATCCTGCCGAGTCGCGCATCTCATACTCGCGCGAGTTTTCCTTCACCGTCTCCTGCTTGTATGTAAGCCCCATCTCCATGTCGTGATGCTTCATCCTGTGCTTCATCATGAGTTTCAGGCTCCTCACGTCGGCTGTCAGATAGTTGCGGGCATGCTCCATATATGTGCCCACGCCGAGGTTCACGTTTGTCTGCGTGTCGTCAAGCCAGTATTGGCCCTGTGTGTCGTATGTCTCCTGCTCCTTTGTGTAGAAGGCCGACGCCAGCAGCGACACCGTGGTGCGCTCGCCGAAGTGGCGCGAGATGCCGAGCGTGCCGAAATAAGTGCGGAAGATGTCTTTCTCCTGTCCGTCGAAGTACACCCTGAACGACTTCACGTTCTCCATCGTTCCGAACGATGTCTCACGGTCGGTGGGCTTGAAGTTGTAGTGGTTCTCCGATATGTTGCCTATGAAGTCCACCGTCCACCGTGCGTTGGGCTTGTAGCTGAGGTACGTCTGATAGTCGAGGAAGTTGGGCTTGTACTCACCCTTGGTCTCCAGAGAGCCGAGCAGGTAGCGGTTGGTCTTGTACCGTATGCCGTGGCTCATGGCAAACTTCTTCGTTGCCGTGCCCACATACGCCCCCGCTCCCAGCAGCGACGCCGACACTGTTACCTCCGTCCGCTTGGGACGCTTGTAGGTTATGTCGAGTGCCGATGACATCTTGTCGCCGTATTTGGCTTCAAAGCCGCCCGACGAGAAAGCCACGGCCTCCACCATGTCGGGGTTGATGATGCTCAGTCCCTCCTGCTGGCCGCTGCGGATGAGCAACGGGCGGTACACCTCCACATTATTTATATATACCGAGTTTTCATCGAAACTGCCACCGCGCACGTTATACTGCGATGACAGCTCGCTGTGCGTTGACACTCCGGCCTGTTGCTGTATCAGCTCCTCCACGGCATTGCCCGATGCCGTGGGCACGCTCTTCATGTCCTTTATGTCGAGCCGCTCGGTGCCCGTGGTCTGCCGGCGCTTCTCCGTCACCACCACCTCGCCCAGCGACTGCGCCGACAGCAGCTGCACGCTTACATTCACCTTCCCCTTCGGACGGCGGAACACGCGCTTGCGGGCGTTGTACCCCACCATCGAGAACTTCACCACCACGCTGTCGCCCGAGTTCAGCGATATGCTGAACTCACCCTTCAGGTCGGTCATCACCATACGTCCCTGCTCCATGCACGACACCGTGGCCAGTTCGATGGGGTTGTTCTCCTCGTCGGTCACGCGGCCCGTCAGCGTGAAGTCGTCGGCAAAGACGTTCACGCACATCATTGCCATCACCACCGACAGCACCGTATATCGTATATTGTTGCAATATGTCTTCATCAAACTAAATAACGGCGGAAACACTGTATTATTGCCACACGGCCCGAATATTAAAGTGCCGTGCCAGATGCGCGGGCATCAACGCACCAACACCTTCCTTATGCTGCCATCGCTCATTCTCACGATGTTCATCCCCTTGACCGGCCTGTCAAGTCTGCGGCCGTCGGCAGAATATCGTGCCAGCTCCGTCACATCCTTGGACAATACTGCATCCGACATTCCGGCGGAAGTGTCAAACTCGCGGATATCGAAGAAGTCCCATATCCTCGACGCTCCATATTTGCCTCCACTGCCTGCAGGCACATATAGCACCATCTTTCCCGTGTCGATCATCGTATGGTAAAATGTGGAATAATTTATCGGAAATGGTTCAGTAACAAAGCTGCGTATGGTCTTCAGCGACGAACAGTACATAAACGAGTTCACACTACGGAGACTGGCCGGCATGACAACCTCCTCAAGATATTGGCAGCCGGTGAAATCATCAGCCTCCTCCACTCCTTCGGGAATGACAAATATGCCACGTTTGCCTTCCGGACAGACCATCATGATGCGTCCGTCACGAGTCAGCAGCGCACCGTCGTGGCTCTTGTACGCCATATTTCCTTCCGCCACATCTATCATCACAAGACTCTCCGCCCCGCTGAACGCCGAATTCTCTATATGCTCAACTCCGGCCGGAACACGGATGCAGGTGAGTGCACTACAGTTAAACGCAAAGGAGCATATTGTCGTGACGCTTTCCGGCAAATCAACTTCCACAAGATTGTCGCAACATTCAAACAGTCCGCCGCTGATGTTCTTTATTCCTTCCGGAAGAGACATTGACGTAAGTGAGGTACAGAATGAGAAAGCTGCCTCCCCTATTTCACTGACACCGGCAGGCCACGCCACCGACTCCAACTTTTCACAATATGCAAAGGCATAGTCCGCTATCGAACAAGTACCTTCGGGAATAGTATACCCACCTTCAAAACATCCCGGACAACGCAGCAGTACACTACCGTCACTACTGTACAGCACTCCGTTGTCAACAGAAAAATAAGGATTGCCATCGGCCACTGTAAACGCCGAAAGGCTGTTTCTCAAACCGGCCACATAATTACTCATTCCTACATCCGCCCCGATAGTGAGCATACCTTTATGGTGTGGCGGAATGAACAGAATCTCCTTTTTGTCCTTACTGTACAGAAAGCCATTGTCGCTGCTTGCGGCTTTGCTGTCCGGATCTACATTCACTGCTGTGATGTCTTCGCCAAAAAGATAGAATCCGTCCATATCTATTTCCACCACATCATATACCGTACCCTTATATTCCACCGATGCCGGTATGTTCACCTCTCCCGTGTAGGGTTTGAAAGCGTTGTATGAAAACACGGCCCCACTGCTGAATATGATGTCATAGTAATTACCGTCTATACACGCTGTATAGGCTGATGCTTTATTGTGTCCCGCAAATGCGCACACCAGCATTGTCAAAAGAACAACAGTTTTTCTCATAGCAATAACGTTTTGCTTATAAATTACCAAGTAATATAATGTATATATATAAGACAACGTCTTTTCACGACACAATATTATACGCAGGCGTAATTTTATTCCACCGCATGATTTGAGAATTGAGAATAAATAATAATTAATAATTAATCACCCCCTGTACACCCACGCCAGCATCCCGTTGAGCCACCGTATGGAAAAGCGGAACCACCGGTAGGTGCTTACGGGCTTGCCGCCGAAGCGGAGGATGAAGTCGCGGAACGTGTTCTTCTCGAACGGCAGCCCCACATCCATGAAGTGGATATGTGCACAGCCGTGCTTGTGGGCATGGTCGATGGCATGCCATACGGTCATCACGTCGGGGTGCACCGTGACAAAACTCTTCCGCAGGAAAGCGAAGTACCACAGATAGGCGTCGCCTTCAGAATAGGCACATGCGCAGCACCCCACCACGCGCCCGCGGTAGCGGGTGACGAAAAGCCGGCCGTGGCCCGTCCGGGCCAGGCTGCTGAAGAAGCTGCTGTCGGGTATGTATCGCTTCAGTTTGAAGCGGTTGTGCCTTCTCAGCAGCGCACAGAAAGCGGCGAGCTCCTCCCCGCCCTCCACCTCTGCCGTGACCACTCCCTTGCGGTAAGCCCGCTCTATGCGTTTCTTCATCTTTTCGCTGAGCCGCTCCTCCGGCGGCATGCTGTGCAGCGAGTTGTGTATGCTCATCCAGTGTACGGGGAAGAAGCCTGCCCCGCGCAGCAGCCTGTAGCCGAACATCTTGGCCGAAAGATTGCTTATCTCCACATACAGCACCCGGTTTTTCACCCGTGCCACAAGCGCGTCGAGCATCATTCCGAACAGTTCCTGCCGCGTATACTCCCCCTCGCCGTCACCGCACGACAGGTCATCGGTAAACTCCCCCTCGCCGAGTATGCGGCAGTGGGCGCTGATACACGGTGTCAGCCACGCGTTGCGGTGCCTCACCGCAGCGAGCAGGTGCCCCAGCACACGCCCTCCCCCGCCGGCAGCCACCACCATGTAAGGCTGCTGCCGGCGTGTCTGTTCAAGCGACATGAAGAGCGACCTGCTGTGAAAGAAGTTGCTGCACTCCATCTCCGGCAGGTCGTCCGAACATGTGTATATCGTGAGCACCGGTTTTTTCATATCGCAAAAATACTAAATCTTTTCATAAAAGCGGCACGCGATAATGTTTTTTATGACATGCTTTTGCCCGTAACGGGAAAAAAACAGTATATTTGCATCCCGTTTTATATCATCACATATAAAAAACATATAAAGACAATGACCGATTTCAAAGACCTTGTGCAGCTGCGACGCAGCTGCCGCAAATACACAGGCAGTGAAATAGATGCCGAAGACATCCGACTCATCATCCGCGCAGGGCTGATGTCGCCCACGTCGAAAGGCCGCCGCGACTGGCAGTTCATCGTCATCGACGACAAGACATCGATAGAGAAACTCTCCGACGCCAAGGACATGGGGTCGCAGTTTCTCAAGGACGCTCCCGTAGCCATCGTCGTGGCGGGCGACCCCATGCAGAACGACTGCTGGGTGGAGGACTGCTCCATTGCCGCCATCTCCATGCAGTATCAGGCCGAGGAGCTCGGCCTCGGCTCGTGCTGGATACAGATGCGTGGTCGCGGACTTGCCGACGGCACCCCCGCCGACGACGTGATACGCGGCGTGCTCGGCATACCCGACAGCCACAGCGTGCTCTGCGTGATAGCCCTGGGCCACAAGGCCGACGTGCGCAAGCCGCAGAACGAAGACAAGCTGAAATGGGAAAACGTACATATTGACAAGTTCTGATGAAGATAGTATTCATAGGAGCCGGAAGGCTCGCCACCAATCTCGCACGGGCACTGCACGCCGCAGGTCACGACGTGGTGCAGGTGTACAGCCGCACAATGGAGTCGGCCGCGGCACTGGCCGCCATGGTGGGCGGTTCGCCCACCACCTCCACCGGTGCCATAAACGGCAATGCCGACGTCTACATCCTCTCGGTCACCGACGCCGTGATGCCCGTGCTCGTACCCGATATATGCAGGGGACGTGAAGAGAAAGTGTTCATACACACCGCCGGCAGCATTCCCATCGACGTGTTTCAGGGCATGGCCCTCCACTACGGAGTGCTCTACCCCATGCAGTCGTTCTCGAAAGAACGGCCCGTCAACTTCCGCGAAGTGGCATGTTTCACCGAGGCCAACGACAGCTATGCCGGAGAAATAATAAACCGTCTGGCCACCGACGTGAGCGACAACGTGACGCCCCTGTCGTCGGAAGCCCGCAGACATCTGCATCTGGCAGCCGTCTTCGCCTGCAATTTCGTCAACCACTGCTATGCCATCTCGGCCGACATACTCAGCCGCCACGGCATACCCTTCGACGTGATGCTGCCCCTCATCGACGAGACGGCAAGAAAGGTGCACGACATCCCCCCCGCCGACGCGCAGACCGGCCCCGCCGTGCGCTACGACGAGAACGTGATACGCAGCCAGAGCCAGCTCCTGCGCGACAACCCGCTGATAAAGGACATCTACGAGAGAATGAGCATGAGTATACACCGCAAAACGATAAGGCAATGATCAACTACGACCTCACCAAGATACGCCTCATAGCCTTCGACGTCGACGGAGTGCTCAGTGCCGAGACCATCGTCCTCCACCCCTCCGGCGAGCCCATGCGCACGGTGAACATAAAAGACGGCTACGCCATACAGCTCGCCGTGAAGCGCGGCCTGCACATCGCCATCATCACCGGCGGAGGCAGTGAAAGCACCGTCAGGCGATACACCGGACTGGGCGTGCAGGACATCTTCATGCGGTGCAGCGTCAAGATAAAGACCTACGACGAACTGCTCCGCAAATACGGCCTCACCGACGAAGAGGTGATGTACATGGGCGACGACATACCCGACTACGAGATAATGCAACGCTGCGGATGTCCCGTGTGTCCCGCCGATGCCTGCCCCGACATAAAGGAGATATCACTGTACGTTAGCAACAGGTGCGGAGGCCGCGGATGCGGACGCGACGTCATCGAGCAGGTGCTGCGCGCACAGGGCAAGTGGCTCGGCGACGCCAAGGCCTTCGGATGGTGATTTTTTTAATTATTAATTATTAATTATTAATTATTTTGATGCTTGACAATCTGAAGAAATACAATATCGTTCTGGCGAGCAATTCGCCACGGCGCAGGGAGCTGCTCGCCGGCCTCGGCATCAGCTTCGAGGTGCGCGTGCCGAAAGACATCGACGAGAGCTATCCCGACAACTTGCGCGCGCACGACATACCTCTATATATAGCGGCAAAGAAAGCCGAGGGCAACCGCAGGTACATGCAGCTACACGACCTGGTCATCACCGCCGACACCGTGGTCATAGCCGGCGGCGAGATACTGGGCAAACCCGCCGACGCGGCCGATGCCCGCCGCATGCTCGGCAAGCTCAGCGGCAAGACCCACTGTGTGGTCACGGGCGTGTGCCTGACCACGGCCGACAGGCAGCGGCGCTTTGCCGTCTCCACCGACGTAACGTTCAAGGAGCTTTCCGATGAAGAGATAGACCACTACGTGTCCGCATACAGTCCGCTCGACAAGGCCGGAGCCTACGGCATACAGGAGTGGATAGGCTACATAGGCGTGACCGGGCTCAACGGCAGCTACTTCAATGTGGTGGGCCTGCCGGTGCAGCGCATCTATCAGGAGCTGCTCGACTTCTGACAAACACCATAAAACGATGACAGTCAGAACATTACGCACACCTGACGGCAGAATGATGGTTTTAACAATAAGAAACATTTACCCCCCCGAAAGTTAACAAAAGCAAATAACAGATAAATATCCGTCCAAAACATTTGCACATTCAACAAATATGTGTATCTTTGCATCGTACAACTAGTAATTTTAATCTATATTTATCATTTTCCTAGCGGGAATCTGTCTGTGAAGATAGATTCCTTTTTTATTTTCCCCGTCAGCATAAGCATTTCTTTTTTTATATCACCACCCCGCCAAGCATTTCCCATTATCATTTTTCCCATTATCAATTTGAAGTGCACCGTAATGTAAGGGTACGCCCCGCAGGGGCAGCAAGCCCATAGCCCGGGGCAGAGCGAAGCGGCACCCCGGGTATA
>NZ_URNN01000148.1 GCF_900549175.1 uncultured Prevotella sp.
GCCCTTACCGCCATTCTATTTCGAGAAAAAAGAAATGTTAAATTTTAAGAATTATTATGACAAACAAGCACCCCGGCCCCCTATAATCTCCCCAAAAAGCCCCCTATAATCCCACAAAGGGGGATACTGAGTTGATGTCTCTGCGACCCGGCATCCCCCTTTGGGGGATTACAGGGGGCCGGGGAGATTATAGGGGACAGCCAAAAGAAAAACGCCGATTTGTTTGGTCATTAATTCTGTTTTGCGTATCTTTGTGCAAAGATAGTGCAAATGAGCGCAATGGAAGCTTGCTTCCATATTGCCGAGTGCAGCTTATCTTATACAAAGATAGTGCAAACCGAACGCAATCAAGCTTGCTTGGCATTGCTGAGGTGCAGCCTATCTTAGGCAATAATAATTATAACCGAATCTAATGACAATCAAATATCCATAGGAATATTTCCCGTATAAGAAAGCCTATCGGAAACAACCTCTTTAAAACGACAAGAACATGCAGATTAGTAAATATGTATTGGCCAACGAGCGTGACATACAATGGGGACTCACCGTGAGCACCGTAGGCTATGAGGAAATAGCCCCGGGTGACCCTTACCCCACACGCGGCCACGCCGACGGATACTACTTCCACGTTGATGAAGGACGTGAGCTCAATGAATACCAACTGCTATACATCACTGAAGGCAAGGGGACGTTCAGGAGTTCCCACCAACAGGAGACACCCATCAACGAAGGGGACATGTTTCTGCTCTTCCCGGGCGAATGGCATTCTTACCACCCCGACCCGGAAGTGGGATGGAAAAGTTATTGGATAGGATTCAAGGGGAAAAACATAGACGAGCGTGTGAGTCTGAAATTCATGTCGCGCGAAAAGCCGATATACCACATAGGCTTCTCGAGCGTGATAGTGCAACTGTACGAACAGGCGTACGCCACGGCTACGGCCGAAGAGGCGTATGCACAGCAACTGCTCGCAGGAATAGTGAACCACCTCATCGGCATGATGTATTCGCTCGAACGCAACATCGAACTGAACAAGAACCACGCCCATGTAGACATGGTGAACCGCGCACGTCTGAGAATACGCGAGGCTCTGGAGAGCAACCTCACGATACAGCAGGTGGCAAAGGAACTGGGAGTGAGCTACTCCAACTTCCGCAAACTGTTCAAGGAGTACACCGGACTCAGCCCCGCGGCATACCAGCAGGACCTGAAACTGCAACGCGCCAAGGAACTGCTGAAGACCACCAACCTGAGCATAAAGGAAATTGCATACCGGCTGAACTTCGACTCCCCCGACTATTTCTCGGCCAAATTCAAGATAAAGACCGGCCGGAAGCCGAGCGAGATGCGGACGAGGAGGTAGGCTGATTTTTTAATGCAAAGCCTTTTTTAACGCAAAGACGCAAAGGCGCAAAGTTTTTTTAGGAACACGGAGACACAGAGATTTTCTGCGCGTAAGCAATCGTTTCTTTAAACGCAAAGACGCAAAGACCTTGATTTTTTCAGGTCTTTGCGTCTTTGCATTTAAAAGGCTCTGTGTCTCTGTGCCTCTGTGTTCAGAAAAACTTTGCGCCTTTGCGTCTTTGCGTTTAAAAGGCTCTGTGCCTCTGTGTTCAGAGAAACTTTGCACCTCAGCGTCTTTGCGTTAAAAAAAATCCCGATTAAAAGATGAATGTTTTCTCCACCCAGTAACAGCCGATGCCGGCCATGTAGCCGACGAAGGCTATCCACGTGATGTGCTTCATATACCATCCGAAAGAGATTTTCTCCAATCCCATCACTACAACGCCGGCAGCCGAACCGATGATAAGCATCGAACCGCCCACACCGGCACAATAGGCCAGGAGCTGCCAGAAGATGCCGTCGACAGCCATATCACCCGCAGCCTCAACAGGATACATGCCCATACAGCCGGCCACAAGCGGCACATTGTCGACAATGCTCGAAAGTATGCCGATGATGCCGGTCACCATGTAGTGGTTGCCTTCGAACACCACGTCGAGCCCCTCGCCGAGCATGGTCAGCACACCGATGGTTTCAAGGCAGGCCACGGCCATAAGTATGCCGAGGAAGAAGAGTATCGTACCCATGTCTATGCGGGTGAGGATGTTGGTGATGCGCTTGCGGGTACCTCCGCAGTCTTCCTCGCTGCAGTTGCGGTAGAATATCTCGGTGACAGTCCATAGTACGCCCAAAACGAGCAGTATGCCGACAAACGGCGGCAGGTGGGTTATCGACTTGAACACGGGCACGAATATCAGTCCGCCCACACCGAGCAGGAATATCATCTTACGCTGGAAGGCAGTCAGTCCGCCATCGGCCGTCTCCACTTCTCCGTCATCGCCCGCAGCAACGAAGCTGCCTTTCAATGAAAGCGACAGGATATAGGCGGGAATGACCATCGACACCACCGACGGAACAATAATCTCGCTTATAACACCGAGTGCGGTTATGAGTCCCTTGTTCCAGAGCATGATGGTGGTGACATCGCCGATGGGCGAGAAGGCACCGCCGGAGTTGGCGGCAATGATTACAAGCGAAGCATAGATGAGACGGTCCTTGCGGTCGGACACGAGCTTGCGCAGAATCATTATCATCACTATGCTCGTGGTAAGATTGTCGAGAATGGCCGAGAGAATGAAGGTGAGCAGGGCGATGCGCCACAGCAACGCCTTCTTGCTCTTGGTGCTGAGCATGTCGCGCACGAAATTGAATCCGCCGTTTTGGTCGACCACTTCCACTATGGTCATGGCACCCATCAGGAAAAACAGTGTGGTGGAGGTGCTCCCGAGATGCTTCTCTATCACCTCACTCACGATGAGTGCAGTCTGGTCGCCCACGGCATTTTCCAGATAGCTGCCCGGAGAGAGCATAAACAGTGTCCAGCAGAACACGAACATCAACAAGGCTACGGCCGCCTTGTTCACTTTGGTCACGCTCTCGATGGCGATACACAGATAGCCTGCCACGAAAACGATGACAATCGCAAGAGTTAATGTTGACATTTTGTTATTGTTTTAAATTGTTTTAAGTATGTTTTCTTTGTTTTTTCTCCTATGCGAAGGCCTTGACACCCTACTTTCCGTGCAAAGTTAGCAATAATATCGGTACGCGACATGGTCTTCTCCGCTTTTTATTACGTAATCGTTTTCTTCTGTCTAAATAAAAGTGTGTTAGTGCAGAGGCTTGTTAGTGCAGAGGCTTGTTAGTGCAGAGTTCAGAGTTATGAGGTCAGAGGTATGATTACTCTCAAGACGTGTCATTGCCTGAAGGTAATCATACCTCCGACCTCATACCTCTGAACTCTGCACTAACATAACTCTGCACTAATTTTCAAAACTTTAGGTACAAAAATCAAATAATAATGCTGTCAATTAATAATAAAATGCTATCTTTGCAAATGGAAGTTTTAATACTAACACTGCTAACAAAACAAATCAATGGAAAATAAAAGAAAATATTTCTTTGCCGTAGACTTGGGAGCCACCAGTGGCAGAACCATCATCGGCACTTTGGACAACGGACGTTTCGAACTGGAGGAGCTGACACGTTTCGACAACAACCTCATTGAGACCGGCGGACATTTCTACTGGGATATATACGCATTATATAATGAGATAATAAAAGGACTCAAACTCGCCGCACAGCGCCAGCTCCCCATCTGCTCGATAGGTATCGACACGTGGGGCGTAGACTTCGTTTGTGTGGGCAAGGACGGAGCGCTGCTGCGCAATCCCCTGGCCTACCGCGACCCTCACACGTTCGGCATGATGGAGGAATATTTCGAGAAGGCCGTTGACAAGAAGACCGTCTACGACACCACCGGAATACAGTTCATGAATTTCAATTCGCTCTTCCAGCTATATGCCATGCGCCGCGCCGGCAACACGGCTCTGGAGCATGCAGAGAAGATACTCTTCGTGCCCGACGCACTGAGCTACATGCTCACGGGCAAGATGGTGTGCGAATACACCATCGCCTCGACGAGCCAGATGCTCGACCCGAAGACCAAACAGCTTGACGAGCGCCTGCTGGAGAGCGTGGGACTGAACCGCGGCAACTTCGGAGAGATGGTCAACCCGGCTGTAGAAATAGGCAAGCTGACGGAAGAGGTTCAGAAGATGACCGGACTGGGTGCCGTGCCCGTCATCGCCGTGGCCGGACACGACACGGGCAGCGCCGTGGCTGCCGTACCGGCACGCGACGAGAAGTTCGCCTACCTGAGCAGCGGCACATGGAGCCTGATGGGCATAGAGACCAAGGATGCCATCATCAACGACCTGAGCTACGACCGCAACTTCACCAACGAGGGCGGCATCGAGGGCACCACGCGCTTCCTGAAGAACATCTGCGGCATGTGGATATACGAGCGTTGCCGCAAGGAGTGGACCGACGCCCCGAAGTCGCACACCGAGCTGCAGGCCGAAGCCATGAAGCAACCGGCGTTCCGGAGCATAATCAACCCGGATGACACGATGTTCGCCAACCCGTCATCGATGGTCGACGCGATACAGACATACTGCCGCGAGACCGGCCAGCACGTGCCGGAAGGCTACGCCGAGATTTGCCGCTGCATATTCGACTCGCTCGCCCTGCGCTACCGTCAGGTGTTCGGCTATCTGAAAGAGATGGCATCGTTCCCGCTCGACGTACTCCACATCATCGGCGGCGGCTCGCTCAACAACTACCTCAACCAGTTCACGGCCGACGCACTCGGCGTGGAGGTGCTCGCCGGACCGCAGGAGGGTACTGCCATAGGCAACATCATGCTTCAGGCAAAAGCCGCCGGCGATGTCAAGGACATCTGGGAGATGCGCCGCATCATCGCCAACAGCCTCGAACTGAAGCGCTTCGAGCCTAAAGACACCGAGACTTGGGACAAGGCATACGAGCGTTTCCTCGAAATAGTAGAGAAGAAAAAGTGAAGAATGAAGAATGAAGAATGAAGAGTGAAGAATGAAGAGTGAAAAGTGAAGAATGAAGAGTGAAGAATCAAATACCCCATTCCTCCCATCATTCCCATAAATTCCCATCACTCCCATAAAATTCCCGTCACTCCCATAAAAAAAAGAAATCAATCAACAAACTAATAACAATAATAAACTAAAAACAAAATGAAAGAAGAATTGGTAAAGAAGGCATACGAAGTGGCCAAAGAGCGCTACGCTGCCATCGGAGTAGACACAGAGAAAGTGTTGGAACAGATGCAGAACTTCCACCTCAGCATGCACTGCTGGCAGGCTGACGACGTGGCTGGCTTCGAGAACCAGGGCGGTTCGCTGACCGGTGGTATCCAGGTTAACGGAAACTATCCCGGCAAGGCCCGCAATATCGACGAGTTGCGCGCCGACATCCTCTACGCAAAGTCACTCATCCCCGGAACCCACCGTCTGAACCTCCACGAGATTTACGGTGACTTCGGCGGCAAGTACGTTGACCGCGACCAGTGCGACGTCACACACTTCCAGAGCTGGATTGACTGGGGTAAGGCAAACAACACCCTGCTCGACTTCAACTCTACATCGTTCTCTCACCCGAAGAGCGGCGACCTGAGCCTCGCCAACCCCGACAAGGGCATCCGCGACTTCTGGATTGAGCACTCAAAGCGCTGCCGCGCCATCTCCGAGGCCATCGGTAAGGCTCAGGGCGACCCCTGTATCATGAACACATGGGTGCATGACGGAAGCAAGGACCTCACCGTAAACCGTCTGATGTACCGCGAACTGCTGAAGGATTCTCTCGACCAGATCTTCGCACAGAAGTATGACAACATGAAGGACTGCGTCGAGTCGAAGGTGTTCGGTATCGGTCTGGAGAGCTACACCGTTGGTTCAAACGACTTCTACACATCTTACGCTGCCAAGAACAACATGATGATTACCCTCGACACCGGTCACTTCCACCCGACGGAAAGCGTTGCCGACAAGGTTTCTGCCATGCTGCTCTTCGTTCCCGAGCTGATGCTCCACGTTTCACGTCCGGTTCGTTGGGACTCCGATCACGTAACTATCATGGACGACCCGACACAGGATCTGTTCAGCGAAATCGTTCGCGCCGGTGCTCTCGACCGCGTTCACTACGGTCTCGACTACTTCGACGGAACGCTCAACCGCATCGGTGCTTACGTCATCGGTAGCCGCGCCGCTCAGAAGTGCATGCTCCGCGCCCTGCTTGAGCCTATCGCAACGCTGCGTCAGTATGAACTGGACGACAAGAAATTCCAGCGTCTGGCTCTGCTCGAAGAGTGCAAGAACCTGCCTTGGAACGCCGTTTACGATGAGTTCTGCGTACGCAACAACGTGCCCGTAGGCGAAGAGTTCATCGCAGCCGTTGAGAAATACGAGGCTGACGTAACTTCAAAGAGAGTATAAAACTTTATATTAGGAGTTAAGGAGTTAAAGGAGTTATCGCTCCCTGCGGTCGCTCAGGAGTTAAGCCAATAGCAGACATAAAGGGAACAATAACTCCTTTAATTCCTTTTACTCCTATTAATTCATTAAGGAGCAAACAGATTTATCGAACCCCTTGCACCCTCGTTATCTAAGTCATTAGGTTTGAAGCCTTTATGTTACTATTGGCTTTAACTCCTGAGCGACCGCAGGGAGCGATAACTCCTTTAACTCCTTAGCGGGCACCGCCCGCGATAACTCCTTAAAAAAGAAATATGGAAATAATCATCGGATTACTTATCATCGCCATCGGCGCCTTCTGCCAGTCGAGCTGCTATGTGCCAATCAACAAGATAAAGGATTGGTCGTGGGAGAGCTACTGGATTGTTCAGGGTGTCTTCGCTTGGCTCCTCCTGCCGTTGCTCGGCGCCATGCTGGCCGTGCCGGAAGGCTACAGTCTGTGCGGACTGTTCTCAATGACAAACTCGTTCAACCTCTGGATGACCATCCTCTTCGGTGTTCTGTGGGGTGTCGGCGGACTCACGTTCGGTCTGTCGATGCGCTACCTCGGCGTTGCCTTAGGCCAGTCGATTGCCCTCGGAACATGCGCCGGACTGGGAACAATCATGGGCCCCGTGCTGCTCAACATCTTCTTCCCCGAGCTCAACGCCCTTGAATCGCTGACATTCGCCGTCATTCTCGGCGTTGTCGTTACGCTTGTCGGCATCGCCATCATCGGTGTAGCCGGCTCGATGAAGGCCGCTTCGCTGTCTGAGGAAGAGAAGAAAGCCGCCGTCAAGGACTTCAACTTCCCCAAAGGCTTGACCATCGCGTTGCTCGCCGGTTTCATGAGCGGCTGCTTCAACGTAGGTCTGGAGTTCGGAAAGGAAATCAACTTCGGCGACCTCACGCCCGATATGTACAAGACGCTGCCCGCAACATTCCTCGTTACACTGGGCGGATTCGTCACCAACGCCATCTACTGCTTCTATCAGAACAGCAAGAACGGCACGTGGGGCGACTACAAGAAAGGTAACGTGTGGCTGAACAACATCGTGTTCTGCGCCTTGGCCGGTGCCTTGTGGTACAGCCAGTTCTTCGGCCTGTCGCTCGGCAAGGGCTTCCTCACCGAGTCTCCCACACTGATGACGCTGTCGTTCTGCATCCTCATGGCACTCAACGTGGTGTTCTCCAATGTCTGGGGCATCATCCTCAACGAGTGGAAAGGCTGCTCGCAGAAGACCATCACTGTGCTGGTTGCCGGCATTATCGTACTGATAATATCGTCATTCCTGCCGCAACTTATTTAATTTTTAAGGTAAGAGATAAGAGTATAGAGTGAAGAGGCTTTTCTTAAGATAAGAGATAAGAGTATAGAGTGAAGAGGCTTTTCTTAAGATAAGAGATAAGAGTATAGAGTGAAGAGGCTTTTCTTAAGATAAGAGATAAGAGTA
>NZ_URNN01000149.1 GCF_900549175.1 uncultured Prevotella sp.
TGCAGAAATACTGCTGTGTTCGTTGTGCCGATGAAGCAAAGAAAGAGAGAAAGAACAGGAATGAGGATTTCCTCAAGACAGCAGAACCTGTTATAGGACTGAGGCTGCAGGAGTACCTCACCTTCTCCAAGGCGGCTATCCTTATGGGATGTTCGCGCCAGTACGTTTATAAGCTCGTGTCACAGGGCAAGCTGAAAGCCTCACGCATCAGCAACCGCATGGCTATCATCCGCCGTGCTGACATCGAGTCCATGCTGGAGGGCAACCCTTATAATAAGATAGTGTTCGGCAATCGACCGAAACCAACAATTCTTAAGCAGCGTCAGAAGAAGCAAGAAACCGCACCCGTTTCTGACGAGCCTTTGACCTATCTCTCCGGCGAGGAGGTGATGTCCATTTATAAGGTAAAGCAGATGTGGCTTTACACCACCGCCAAGCGCAACCAAATACCCATGTGTCGCATTGCAGGAAAGAACTACTACAGCAAGCATCATGTGGAGGACTGTCTCGGTCTGACCGTTGACACCTCCACTATCACAGAATGGCTCACTACAGACGAGGTGTTCAAAGAGTTCGGCATGAAGCCAACCGCCATTCGTGCCTACGCATACCGCCACAGCATTCCAACCAAGAAGGAATACGGCATCACCTATTATTCAAAGACACACCTTGCGGAACTACGACAGATGGACTTGATAACAGATGAACGGTATTGTACCGTGGAATATGTATCAGAAAAATACGGATTGTCCAAAGCGAATATTCACCATATCACCAAAGTTCATGGCATAGAAAAGAAGAAAGTGGGTGTGAGGAATCTGCTACTTCGTGCCGATGTAGAACGTGCGATGGCGGAAAGAGCCGCCAAAGGGTTATAAATAGCAATGATAATACGTTTATCTGTCAATTATCATAATTAACTGCTATCAACGGCATATCATTCAGTTCCTTTGCAGCGTGGAGAACCGACGAACAAAGCAAGAGCAGAGCCAAACTTGTTTGAGCTATGCCTTGCAAGGAGGAGGAAGAGCAAAGCTCAAACGCTCCACCCTGTAATATTCATAAATAATCATCAAGAATAACTATGAGTAATATCTGTAAGACCGTGAACCTTTACACACGGAAAATCAAGGGAGGCAAGATGCTGTCCTACTTTCTCGACTATTATCCCGGCTACCGTGACGAGACCACCAACAAGGTGCTGCGCCACGAGTCGCTCGGCATTTACATCTACGCTCACCCGAAGACACAGCGCGAGAAGGACTACAACGCTCGACTGTCGGAGAAAGCTGAAGCCCTGCGTTGCCGTAGATACGAGGAGATTGTAAATGAGCGTTACGAGTTCTTCGACCGCAACAAACTCAACGGCAGTTTCATTGACTACTTCAAGAAGTATGCCGGGAAGAAGAACTCACGCTATGAGCAGGCGTTCCTGCACTTCGACCGTTTTACAGGTGGCAAATGTACCTTTGCCGAAATCACTGTAGAACTGTGCAACAAGTTCCTTGAATATCTGCGCACCACACATCAGGTAATCCACACCAAGCGCAAGCTGCACACTAATACCATAGCCAGCTATTGGTCCGCGTTTCTCGGCACGCTCCATGCCGCCTACCGCGACAGGAAGATAAAGGAAAATCCATGTCCCTATCTGGAACGTGCCGAAAGCATTCCGACAGACAAAGTTGGACTGTCAGCGGAAGAACTCATACGGTTGGCGGAAACACCTTGTGAAGTCCCCGTCCTGAAAACCGCCTTCCTTTTCTCCTGCCTTACAGGACTGCGGAAGAGCGATGTCAAGGCATTCTCATGGGAAATGATACAGCCCGAAGCTGACGGAACGCTCTATATCACCACCCGTATGCAGAAGACAAAACAAATTGTCCACAATCCGATAGGAGATGAGGCACTGGCTTTGATAGACAGCGACACAAGAGAGGGGCTTGTATTCCCCGGTTTCAAGGATAACATGACACAGACACCACTCAAGCAATGGCTGAAGACGGCAGGCATCACCAAAAATATCACCTACCATTCAAGCCGCCATACATATTGTACCCTGCAACTGGAATCCGGAACGGACTCCCGAACCGTACAGGAACTTGTCGGTCATAAGAACCTCATCACCACGCAGCAGTATCTTGACAGCGTCGACAGCAGGAAGAAGGAGGCGGCAAACCGAATCACGCTGAAACGCAAATCGGAATAATAGCTTATTAGAGAGTAAAGCACACATTTTCAACAATTGGAGTATGATTCTGAGTATGAAATCATACTTCAATATTAATTTGTCATAAATCACTGCGTTTATCTGCGACTATTTTCGCATATACCCAAACCGCCATAGTAACTTTGCTGTAAATAACCGTCAGCAAAACGTAATATTGAACAATAAAATTATAGAATATGAGAAATTTGAACACGCTTATCAGCAAAGAGACCTGCCTTTTCTATGGTCTTCCCGGCACAGCCATCCTTGCCGTGTCGCTCATCCTGTCCTGCAAAGTTGGTAACGACTTCGGAGGGAGCACGTTTGTAAACACAGTTTCCTTCTTTGGCAGCAATGTCCTGTTATGGCTGTTGTATCTGGTATTGTTCCAATACCTGCCTGTTGACTTGATGAAGGTATGGTTATCAAGAGCAGAACCTACGGGAGTAGAGTCTGGGGAGGTGAAAACAGAGGCTGCTTCCTCATCGGATAATACTGTTGTCAAGTCGGTTGTGTCTCCGGCTGCCGCCGTCCAACCAATGAGCACAGAAGAATATCATGCCCACTGTGCCGAGTTTGAGCGCAGGAAGCAGGAGGAGCACCAGCTGCTTGTAGATAGCATCATAGATTATGTCGGCAGGATGATGTCTCCCTTTATTGAAATGCTGGAGCTTGACCTGCTCCGTAATGAGATACGTGCATGGTGCGACAATCCGAATTATGAGCCTAAACCTGTCAAGTTGAAATCTGTCCATGAAAACAGAGACAAGCTGAAAACAGTCTCTTTCAAGCATTTCGTCTGGAACATCGCCGCAAGGCTTGGATTTGAGAACGGATATTCCGGCAAAGTGCAGGTTAAGTTCATCAAAAGACTGTTCCTCAACGAACTTGCTGACATTGAGGTGATTTCACTGGAAAGGAGTCTGACAAGCTCGCCTGATGACGGACATATCAAACTCGACAGACCCATACACACGGATAATTATATCTTCCACTTTTAACCACAATCATTTTACTCTAATTTTTGCAATATGATGTGGGGAGGCTCTTACGGGCTTCCCTTTTTGTTATATGCCATTTCCTTTTTATGCCATAACGCCCTGCTATTGCTTATTGGTTGCCATATAACACGTTTTCTTATCCCATTTTATTTCTCTTCCATCCTGTTTCTACCCTTTGTTTCTTGATAGTGCAATTATCCTGAGTTTATCTGGCGATTACCGTCAATACACCGTATCACAGGTATATCATTCGGTTCCTTTGCCGCAACTTAATTTTCAAAAGTATGACAAACGAACTTACATTCAACGACCTTCCGCAGGTCGTGGCCGAGCTTCGGGATGAGGTAATCGGCATGAGACAGATGCTTACCAGTCTGCAAAAGGAGAAGGGACAACGCAAGGAGAACACTCATCGTCCTATGTCTGTAGAAGATGCTGCCGAGTATCTTAAGATACCGCTACGTACTCTCTACATGAAACTGGGCAACGGCACCATTCCTGCAACCAAGCCCGGCAAACGGTATGTCCTTTATCAGGATGAACTTGACAAATGGCTGGAGTGCAACCGCAAGAATCCCGTTCCGCTGACCGATGAGGAACAGAACGCAGCCATCCTTGCTGCTAACAGACGTAAACCAAACAAAGCGGACTGGAGGTGAGCATGGAGAACAGTACAAAAGAAATCAGTCATGACGTGGCTGTCAGTCTGTGGAAGAATGCAGTTCTCAGCGTGGAGACGGAGTGCGAGCGTCAGCCGGAGATAATAATGGTGAAAGGAGTCTGCATCGGCACTCTCGGCAATTTCAGCGCATCCACAGGCAAGGCGAAGAGCAAGAAGACTTTCAACCTCTCTGCCATTGTCGCCGCCGCCCTGTGCGACCGTCCCGTGCTGTGCTACACTGCCTCGCTCCCCGAAAACAAACGAAACATCCTCTATGTCGATACGGAGCAGAGTGCTTATCACTGCCAAAAGGTGATGAAGCGCATCCTGCGTCTGGCAGGGCTTCCCGAAGACAAGGATTGCGGACGGCTGCAGTTCCTTGCCCTCAGGAAGAACACACCAGAGGAACGCCTCGCCATCATAGATGTAGCCATCAGAAATACAGAGAATCTCGGTCTTGTCATCATCGACGGTGTGCGTGACTTCATTCACGACATAAACTCTCCTGCAGAATCATCCCGCGTCATCTCCAAGTTGATGCGGTGGACGGACGAGTACCAGCTGCACCTGCATACCATCCTTCACCAGAACAAGTCTGACGACAATGCCCGAGGGCATGTGGGAACAGAACTCAACAACAAGGCTGAGACTGTCATGCAGGTGGAGAAGGACAAGGCTGACGGCAGCATAAGCGTGGTCGAGGCCGTGCATATCCGCAGCATGGACTTTGAACCTTTCGCCTTCCGCATAAATGAAGAGGCGATGCCGGAACTTGTGGTTGACTACACACCTTCTGCCACCAGCATTGGCAGACCGAGGAAAGTTCCTTTTGACCCCTATAGGGAAATCTCTGCCAAGATTCACCTTAATGTGCTGGAGCGGGTCTTCACGGTTACTACCTGTTATAACTACGAAGCTTTCTGTAATGCGCTGAAGAACGCTTATCTGGCAGAAGGGGTTAAGCTCAACTACAACAAAGTTGTCGATGTTGTCACCTTCCTTCGCAACAAGCGTATGGTGCTACAGGATGGCAAGAAGAAGTACATCGCCAATCCCGAAGCCCACTATTGAAAGCACATTAAACATTCAAGTTTACTTGACTTTATTCCAAGGGCATACATAAAAAAATTATCTAAAGTGAAACATAAAACAGAAAGAAACAATGAAGAGACTTATTTTCTCAGAAGACATCTTCCACATATTGGCGCAAATGGAAGACAAGGACGCAGGTCAGATGGCAAAGGCTATCGCTTGCTATGCGCACGATGGTACACAACCAAAATGGAGCAACACCATACTGATGGCATTATTTTCCCTGTTCAAGAAGCAAATCGACATACAGACTGACTTGGAAGAGAGAAGGCGCATCGTCAACAAAGGAAATGCAAAGGGGCGGAACAGGCAGAAGCCAAAGACGGCGAAGACGACACCTCCGACAAGTAAGACTGCCAAAGACAGCGAACCCACAATCATCCCCTGTGAAGAGAGCGAACCGCAGCCAACCGCTGCGGAATGCACTCCCTTTGAGCGAATGGCGGCAATCTATCCCAAGGTGGACTCCTCTGAATCCTTTCGCAAGGAATCGCGGGAGTTGTGGGAGTCACTTGGCGAAGAGGAAAGACAGGAAGCCATCGGCTATGCCAGCGAGTTGAAGAACAATCCCGATGAAACAGCAGAAATCGGCTATCTCCGTCAGTTCCTCACCGCCAGACCATGGGAGAGAAAATCCTGTACACCTGACTGATGTATCTGGCACTGCCGTCTTGTCCTCAATCAGGTCATTCATCACTTATTGGGAACACATTACGGAGCATCCTGCCATCAATAATCGGTAAAACAATCATGGCAAGAGACAGAAAGTGCAGTGTACACCGCAATCTGTCTCTTGCCATTTCCGTTTCGGCGTTGGGCTTGCCCAGTGTACGGGAAACGTATATCAGGGGTAGCCTAATCCCCCGACCGCTCTCAAAGCATCGGGAGGCTGTCCATACAAGCAGCAAGCTGTAGGACATGGGAATGTTCACATCACAACACTATTTTGCAGTCCTCGCTATTATAGTTGCTCTGATTTTTTGTTATTTACCAACCACCCAATATCCATTCTTTTTACTGCCAATTCTTTTCAGCACACCTATCCGTTTCAGATACGCAATCTCACGTTTGGCTGTAGCGTCAGATAGCCCTGTTTTTATACATAAACTTTCCTTGGTTAGAGTCTTATCTTCGTGGAATTTTTGCAGTATCATGCTCTGTCTTTCGGTCAGTTTTATTGGGTCATTTATTGGGTCATTTATTGGGTCATTCTCAAAAAACAAAGTCAGTTTTACCTGCATCAGTTCTGGTTGCTCAATCAATTCGGGCTTTATCCAATGCTTTTCATTCCATGCGTTCAGTATGAGTGGAAATCCAGAGCCAAGGTTCTCTCCATAGCCAATCATACGGAACATATTCTGCATTCTTTGATTACGTGCCTTAGATTCTCCACCTTGATATATCTGCTCTAAGGGAAGTTTGAGCAAGCCAGGATTAGTGAGTACGATGCGATCATCATACTTCTCAATTCTCAAAATACCATTAAGCATAAGGTCGGAGTGGATGATCATATTTGTGACGGCTTCTCTCACAGCCTTATGCTGCAAGGTATCATCCTTACGTATCATTCCCTCCATTTGAAATGGGCGTGGTAGGTCAATAGTCAACTTTGGAAGCACCATCCGCACGAAGTTATACAGGTTATTCTCCCACCTTCCATCGTAGGTGAGGCGGTCGCTATAACGCTGCTCTCCTATGAGGTGAGACTTATCGATATAGTCCATCCGCAGATTATCAAACCTATCACGTATCGGCAGACCTTTTCCAAACATCAGCAGTCCAGCCATTGTAAGTCCTTCAATTCTTTCTTTTCTGTCAATGGCATAGCCACCTAATTGCATAAGAAACTCCTTATGTCCAAGATTATTCCAAACATGGTCGGGATTATCGGTCTTGAACATGATGCGGTAACTCTCCAAAGTCGGAATATCGATGTCGTCCATCGTATAGTATTCCAATATCAGCCTATCGTTTCCTGCATCATTGGCATCACGGAGCATCATCTTCAACTCTTGTTCAGAACAATGGTAATCACCTTCATGATTGCGCTTGAATGTACCTCTTGATAGGTTGTTATTGATGTATATTGGGCGCATAGTCGCTTCTGCACGTGGCACGTTTATAACTACAATACTTTTGCCATCTACATCTACAGTCAGCACATCTTCATCACGGAGCAAATTCACATTTACTTTCTCCTTGCTGTTGATGGTGTTCCACAAGTCCTTGCGTATCTTATCGACATCTTCCACACCTACGATTTCAAACCGCTTGGATTTGTCTTGTTCATCCATGTGTTCTACTATGCCTAGTAGGATAGTTCCTCCGTATGTGTTGGCAAAGGCAGAATAAGTCTCCCACAAAGAATTTGGGACACTACGCTGCGCTTTCTTGCATTCGAGCGTGACACGCTCACCAGCTTTCAATATTGTTTGTATCATTGTATTCATGTTAATTGCTATTTTTAAATGATTCCAGGATGCCTGTCGGGATTATACCAGTTATAGGATAATGAGAGCTGTCATTTCTTTCCCTTTCTGACATATCATGCCATATTTCTTTTGCCATATCAAAATCTCCCAATAAAACATATGCGCCCCATTTTATTTGTTTTACAGAATTCCCTGCTGCAATTAGATAAAGACGCTGCTTGTCAGAAGAGGTTATTTCATACCCTTTACGTTTTTTAATCTGCAACTCATTCATATAGTATATATCATCATTATCTGATTCGGGTGCATTATTTATT
>NZ_URNN01000150.1 GCF_900549175.1 uncultured Prevotella sp.
TTGCCGTAATACTTGCGGGCCTTGTCCAGGGCGGCGGCAAGCGACTTCTGCTGCGATATCATCGTTTGCAGTTTCTCGTATTTGCGCACGTTCTCCTCAGACCGGAAGTCGGATACCGACGTGTACACCGTCCTGTCGTTGATGACGAAGCGCATCCTGCTGCTGTTCTGTTGCTCCTTTCTGCCGGTGGCAATGTTTTTAAGCCTTGCCAGCGCCTTTTCCCTCACGCCCTTGTTGTGCCACGTGTCGGCTATGCTGCTTATGCGTGCGAACCCTTCCATCTGCTCCGGCGTGTACGTGCCGTCAGAATACGCCTGCCGGGTTTCCGACGGTATGAAGATATATATGCACACCTTGCCCTCCGGTTGGTTGCGGTCGGTGACAAACCATCCTATGCTGTCAAGTTCGTCCACGGCATACATATAGTCATTGCCGGTCGAGTTGAATGGCATGCCTATATTCTCCGGCTTGAGATATTGTCCTGTTTCCGAGTCGAAGCGGGTTACGAATATGTCATATCCCCCGATGCTCTCCGTACCCTTGGCCGCGAAATAGAGCGTTGTGCCGTCGGCCATTATGAACGGGAAACAGAGCGCATTGTATTTCTCCCTGTCGTAGATGCCCGTGAGTTCCGAGGGTTCTGTCCATGTGTTGTCCAGCATGTCGCTCGTATACAGTTTCATGTTGCACGAGTCGCCGAGGGAAAAGTAGCACTTGTTGCCCATCTCGTTGATGTGTATGAACGACTCCGGCATCCTGTCGGTGTTGAAGAAGTCGTTGTATCTGTGCAGCGAGCCAGCCTCGTCGTTCAGTCTGTATTCTTTCAGGAATGTCTGCTTGTCGGTCACGATGCTGTCGATGAACATCACCTTCTGTGTCGAGGCCACCATGCTCTCTATCCTCGGGTCCACAGTCTCTTTGTTCTCCTTGGCCGGCTTGGCCTTGCGCACAGCCTTTCTTTGGGCTGATACCGACGTGAAGGCAAGCGTTGCCATCATTATGAATAAAAATGTTCTTTTCATTATGTTTCGGTTGTCTTATAAGAAACAAAGGTAATGAAAAGATTCATTACCTCATAATGTATTAACAAAAATTAAATCCAAATCGGTCGTAAAACCGGTTCAGACAGAAAGTCTACTCAATCAGTTTGTCATCCGCCTCCAGCGCATTCCATACCGAATACCTTATTTCCGGATTCGATTTCTCCAGTTCTTCAAACATCTTTCCGACAACCGTCCGGTTGGTTTCCCGTTCGTGCGGGCACAGCATGCGCTGCTTTTCGTATCCCTGCGTTTCGGCATACTGCCGTATGTCGGCCTCGGCCACAAGACACAACGGCCTGATAATCGTCAGCGGCATCTTGTCGAGCCGCAGGCTGACGGGCATGGTCGAGAAGTGACCCTGAAAGAAAGTGTTCATCAGTGCCGTGTGTATGATGTCGTCCATGTGGTGCCCCAGGGCAATCTTGTTGCATCCGAGCTCCTGGGCCAGGTTGAGCATGGCCTTGCGTCTGTACCATGAGCAGAGGAAGCACGGCGGCTTGCGGCTGCCCTCCTGCCCGTCGAAGCGTGTGGTGACGATGTGCAGCGGTATGCCCTGCCGGCTCGCGAAATCCTCGAGGTAGGCCGTGTCGGTCTCGTATCTGATGTTCTCCATCCTTATGTGGATGGCCTCCACGCTGATTTTCGGCTTGAATATCCTTGCCGTCCTGCCCAGCATCTCCAACAGGCAGAGCGAGTCCTTGCCGCCCGACACTCCTACGAGAATCTTGTCGCCGTCGGCCAGCAGACTGTAGTCTGACAGTGCTTTCCTGTAGCGTTTTACGATTCTTCTTTCAAGTTTTTCTTTATCTTCCTTTACCATCATGCCGCTATTTCATGAAAACGAGATACACCGCAAACACTATCAGCAGAAAGGCGAGGGCGTGGTTCCAGTGCAGGTCTTGTCCCTGAAACATGACATTGGCCATCACCGCGAACACTATCAGGCTGATGCACTCCTGTATCACCTTCAGCTGCACGAGGCTGAACGGGCCTCCGTTGCCCTCGAAGCCGATGCGGTTGGCCGGCACCTGACAGCAGTATTCCATGAAAGCTATTGCCCATGAGAACACTATCACGCCTATGAGCGGCCAGTTTGCCGACGTGCCGTTCTGCTGCAATTTAAGATGCCCATACCAGGCAAGTGTCATGAACACGTTGCTTAGTATGAGCAATGCTACCGTATACAGTCCGTTCATAGGTTCTTCTCCTCTGTCAGTTGTCTGTCCATGTTCTCGGCTGCGCGCCGTCCGTCGCCCATGGCGAGGATTACCGTCGCGCCTCCGCGCACGATGTCGCCTCCGGCAAAGAGATCCGGGCGCGACGAGCGCATCGTGTCGTCAACCATGATGGTGTTCTTGCGGCCGAGCTCCAGTCCCTCGACGGATTTCGGTACGAGCGGATTGGGCGATACGCCTATGGCCACGATCACCTGATCGACGTCGATGGTCTTTGTCTCGCCCGTGGGTTCGGGGCGGCGGCGTCCGCTGGCGTCAGGCTCGCCGAGGCGCATCACCTCCAGCACGGCCTGGCGTACGGCTCCGTTTTCGTCACCGATGTATTCGATGGGGTTGTGGAGCGTTAGGAACTCTATGCCTTCCTCGCGTGCATGCTTCACCTCCTCGAGGCGGGCGGGCATCTCGGCCTCCGAGCGGCGGTAGACGATGGTCACCTCGGCGCCGAGGCGCTTTGCCGTGCGGCATGAGTCCATTGCCGTGTTTCCTCCGCCTACAACCATCACGCGCTTGCCGAAATTCATCGGCGTGTCCGTTGTCGGATTGGCGGCGTCCATCAGGTTTACGCGCGTCAGATATTCGTTCGACGACATTATGTTGATGAGGTTCTCGCCCGGTATGTCCATGAAGTTGGGCAGTCCGGCACCCGAACCGACGAAGATTCCCTTGAAGCCGTCGGCCTCCAGCTGCTCTATGGATATGGTCTTGCCTACGATGCAGTCGGTCTCGAAGTGCACGCCCATCTTGCGCAGGTTGTCAATCTCGACGTCGACGATGCGGTTGGGCAGACGGAACTCGGGAATACCGTATTTCAGCACGCCGCCAATCTCGTGCAGCGCCTCGAACACATAGACCTCATAGCCGCGCTTCACCATGTCGCCGGCAAAGCTCAGTCCTGACGGACCTGAACCTACCACGGCTATCTTCATGCCGTTGGACGGTGCAATCTCCGGAATGGAAATGTTGCCGCTCTCGCGCTCGTAGTCGGCGGCGAAGCGCTCCAGATAGCCGATGGCCACGGCCGGCTCGTTCATCTTCAGATGTATGCAGCGGCTCTCGCACTGCTTCTCCTGCGGGCAGACGCGGCCGCAGACGGCGGGCAGGGCAGAGGTCTGTTTCAGCACCTTGGCGGCTGAAAGGAAATCGCCGCGCTCGATGTTCTTGACGAACGACGGTATGTTGATGTTCACGGGGCATCCCTCAACGCAGCTCGGCTTGGCGCAGTCGAGACAGCGCTTGGCTTCCGTCATGGCCATCTCGGGTGTAAGACCGATGTTCACCTCCTCCGTGCGTGTCGTGGCGCGGTAGACTGGGTCGAGCTCCGGCATCTTTACACGCTCTATAGCCGTGCGCTCCTTTGGTTTAACGGCCGAGCGTAAGTCCTTGCGCCACTGTGCGTCGCGTGATGTCAGTTCGTCTATTGATGCACCGGCGTTATTCTTGTCTGTGGCCGTATCCTTTGCCTCAGAATCCTCCTTGTCGTTATCAACGGAAGCACCGTTCTCCCCTCCTTTGGAGGGGCCGGGGGAGGCCGCGTGGTCGGCCGCGGCCACATGTTCCTCAAAATGCTCCAGCTCTTCCTGCTCTGCGCGCTTGAACGTTCCCATGCGCTTGAACATCTCGTCCCAATCCACCAGCGCACCGTCGAACTCAGGGCCGTCGATGCAGACGAACTTCGTCTTTCCGCCGATTGTCAGGCGGCATGCACCGCACATTCCCGTACCGTCAACCATGATGGTGTTGAGCGACACGTCCGTCGGTATGCCGTATTTCTGTGTCAGCAGACAGCTGAACTTCATCATTATCGGAGGGCCGATGGCGAAGGCCTTGTCTACGTGGCCTTCCTGCTTGATGAACTTCTCGATGCCGACGGTCACCACGCCTTTCTCGCCGTACGAGCCGTCATCGGTCATGATGATAAGCTCGTCGCTGCTTGCGCGCACCTCGTCCTCTAATATAATAAGGTCTTTGTTGCGTCCGGCGATTACGGACAGCACGCGGTTGCCCGCAGCTTTCAGCGCGCGTATGATGGGCAGCATGGGCGCCACACCGACGCCACCGCCGGCACATATCACCGTACCGAACTTCTCGATGTGCGTGGGATTGCCGAGCGGACCGACGACATCGGCCACGTAGTCCCCTTCGTTCAGCCGGCACAGTTTTATCGACGACAGTCCGACTTCCTGTACGACGAGCGTTATCGTCCCCTTGTTCACATCGGCGTCGGCTATTGTCAACGGCATGCGCTCGCCCTTCTCGTCGACGCGCACAATCACGAAGTTTCCTGCTTTACGGCTCTTCGCTATCAGCGGAGCCTCGATCTCAAAGAGAAAGACTTTCTCTGAGAAACGTTCTTTTCTTGTAACTTTAAACATTTTGAAAGTTGGACTGTTGAAGGTTGAAAACTTGGAAGAGGATGTGTCAAAAAGCTGATATGATATGCACAGTAGGGACATATTCTTGTATTTGTCCGTCTCTGTAACTGTTGGTTGTCAACAATTATATGGCGGACAAATACAAGAATATGTCCCTACCGATATGTATGGACCCCGATTTTGATACGGCCTCTTCAATTCCCTAAAAATTGTTTCCGTCAAGAAGCTCAAATCCGCAATACGGCACGAGGCACTTCGGCACGCGGATGCCTTCCGGCGTCTGGTTGTTCTCGATGATGGTGGCTACGATGCGGGGCAGGGCGAGGGCAGAGCCGTTGAGCGTGTGGCACAGCTCCGTCTTCTTCGTCTCGGCGTTGCGGTAGCGGCACTTCAGGCGGTTGGCCTGATAGCTCTCGAAGTTTGATACAGACGAAACCTCGAGCCAGCGCTTCTGTGCGGCACTGTACACCTCGAAGTCGTAGCAGATGGCAGAGGTGAAGCTCATGTCGCCGCCGCACAGACGCAGTATGCGGTAGGGCAGTTCCAGCTTCTTCACCAGTCCCTCCACGTGCTCCAGCATCTCGTCGAGGCTCTTGTAAGAGTGCTCCGGCTTGTCGATGCGCACGATTTCAACCTTGTCGAACTGGTGCAGACGGTTCAGTCCGCGCACGTCCTTGCCGTAGCTGCCGGCCTCGCGGCGGAAGCATCCCGAGTAGGCGCAGCGCTTGATGGGCAGCTCCTTCTCGTCGAGGATTACGTCGCGGAAGATGTTCGTCACGGGCACCTCGGCCGTCGGAATGAGGTAGAGGTTGTCCTCGTTGCAGTGGTACATCTGTCCCTCCTTGTCGGGCAGCTGGCCTGTGCCGTAGCCCGAAGCCTCGTTCACGACGTAAGGCGGCTGCACCTCCAGATAGCCGCTCTTGCGTGCCTCTTCGAGGAAGAAGGCCTCAAGGGCGCGCTGCAGACGTGCCATCTTGCCGATGTACACGGGGAAGCCGGCGCCGGTGATCTTCACGCCGAGGTCGAAGTCGATGAGATTGTATTTCTTGCAGAGGTCCCAGTGGCACATCGCGTCGTCGCCCAGCTCAGGCATCGGGCCTCCGGTCTTCACCACCACGTTGTCCTCGGCGCCCGCGCCTTCGGGCACGTCGTCGTTCGGTATGTTCGGTATCGAGCAGAGCAACGTGTTCAGCTCCTTCTCGGCCCGGGCCATTTCCTCCTCAAGTGCCTTGTCGGCCTGTTTCAGTCCGGCCACCTTAGCCTTTATCTCCTCCACCTCGTCTTTCTTGCCTTGCTTTATCAGCGCGCCGATCTGCGCAGCCATCTGCTTGGCCTCCTGTTTGTTCTTGTCCGATTTTGCCTGTGCTTCCTTGCGGCGCTTGTCTGCTTCCAACACATTGTCGATGGCTTCCCTGGCACCTTTGAAGTGCTTTTTCTCCAAGCCTTTAATCACACGTTCAGTTTCCTCACTGATGAGTTTGAGTGTAAGCATAATATTTTATATTTAAATTCAATTTCGTATTAATATTATGCAAAGGTACGAAAAAATGGTGAAAGATGATGCTTTCGGGTATAAAATCAAAAAAATTAAAAGTTAAAAAGTGTACCCCGCCTTATCCCTGCCGGTCTTTCGGCAGAGGCGGGCGGCGTGACAAAGGCAGAAGTCCTGCCGCTCCGGGGTGGAGGGACAGGACTTCTGTTGTTTGTTTGGAATAAATTATGTGTTGTTTTTCTCTTCGGTTTAAGCTTGTGCGTCAGGTATAACCGATACTATACTCTTGTCACGACGACCGCGCTTGAAGTTTACCACACCGTCAACGAGTGCATACAGGGTGTCGTCCTTGCCGATACCCACACCGTTGCCGGGGTTGTGCTTCGTGCCACGCTGGCGAACGATGATGTTGCCTGCTATTACCTTCTGGCCGCCCCAGATTTTTACGCCCAATCTTTGTGAAGCTGACTCGCGGCCGTTCTTCGAACTACCAACACCTTTTTTATGTGCCATTTCTTACTTCCTCCTGATTTTTAAGCGATTACTTGTTTGATTTCTACTTCTGTGAACTGTGCGCGGTGGCCGTTCTTCTTGCGATAGTCCTTTCTTCTCTTCATCTTGAAGACGATGACCTTGTCGCCCTTCACCAGCGGGTTCAACACTTCACACACTACTTTGGCACCGTTTACGGTAGGTGCACCGACCTCGATGGTGCCGTCTTTGTCTACCAGCAGCACCTTCTCGAACTCAACAGCCTGGCCTTCCTTGGCATCATGGATGTGGTGAACGAAGAGCTTCTTGCCCTGTTCGGCCTTAAACTGCTGACCGTTAATTTCTACGATTGCGTACATTATATTATATTAAACGGTTTTCCGGCGAGGCGGACCGGCTTTGTGCCGTCACTTGCTTGAGCCTGCACGGACTAAATCGGCCGCAAAGTTACTATATTTTAATGGATTTCGGTGGGGTGCGTATGCAGAATGTTATCCTGTTTAACAATAATTAATACTGCATATAATATATATGCTTCCATTTCTTTTCTTTATGCTACATTCAGCCCAAATCCTTAACTTCATTTAGCTCCTTGACTTCATTATAAAAAAATAAAGCGATGACCTTCACAGGCAGTCGCTCCATATACTTCAATAGGTATTAGTACCTTTTAAGGTAAAAAGATTGTTTTCAGGATAACGAGTGCAAATATATCGCTTTTATTTAAATCCTGCAAACTTTTATTGATATATTTTTAGAAATATTTATTGTGCGGGCGCACAAAGTGTTTTTGATGTAAAGACGTGGAGGGGTTTAAACGCAAAGGCGCAGAGGTACAAAGATTTTTGGCTCATCCGGCATTTTGAGTGATAACCGCATAGCAAATGAAAAACGGGCTGAAAGCCCAACAAGCCCATAGCCCGGGGCAGAGCGAAGCGGCAC
>NZ_URNN01000151.1 GCF_900549175.1 uncultured Prevotella sp.
TACAGCAGCGGGACTGCTCAGGATTTTCACCTGATTCCCTTTTTATTCACAATGGAGTGTGAACCTGTTGACGTCTGCAAAGTTAGTGCTTTTCTATGAGAGTGGCAAATGTTTGCGTGGAAAATGCGTGTTTTTCAACGCAAAGACGCGAAGGCGCAAAGTCTTTATACAATATATATATCCACGAAGTCTTTATATAAAAAAACAGAGACACGGAGATACAGAGTATTCTGATAATCTTCTCTGTGTCTCCGTGTCTCTGTGTTCAAATAATTATCTTTGTGCCTTGGCGTCTTTGCGTTTCAAATATCTCCAATAACTTTGTGTCAGGAAATAAAGTCAGCTTATTTGTTTTCGGCGTCAATGGCCTTGATCTTCTCGCGCACCAGATTCATGTCATCCTTGAGCTTCTGTACCTTGCGGTTCATCTCGTCAATAAGATTGTTGCCCTTTTTGCTTGATGCGTTGAGGAATCCGAGGTTGTTTTCGTATGTCTGCACCTCACTGCGGATAGCCTCGTATTGACGTACCAGACGTGCCCGCTCGTTGTCGAGTGCGTTCTCACCCTGTTCGGCCACGGTCTTCAACTTGTTCTTGAAGTTGTTGAGGCGGCGGCGTGCCACGCTGATATTCAGTTCTTTATAGATCTTGTCTATCACGGCGTGATATTCTTCGTAGAGCTTGTCTTTCTCTTTGTAGGGTACATGGCCGATGGCGTTGTACTCCTCTACGAGTTTCTGTACGGCCTCCTGAGTGTTTTCACCCGGCTCTTCCGTCAGCGCTTTCAGTCTTTCTATCACTCCGCGCTTCTTTTCAAGATTGGCATGCTCCTCATTGCGTTGGCCGGCATTGACGGCATTGCGTGCTTCAAAGAATTTGTTGCAGGCACCGAGGAACTCTTCCCACAGTTGGTCGCCCTGTTTCTTTGGCACAATACCTATGGTCTTCCACTCTTTTTGCAGAGCCATGAGCTTGTCTGATGTCGACTTCCAGTCGGTGCTGTCCTGCAGGGCTTTCGCTTTTTCCACAAGCGCACGCTTCTTCTCGGCGTTCTGCTTGAATGACTCTTTGAGCGTCTTGAAATATTCGGCCTTGCGCCCGAAGAAGTCATCACACGTGGCGCGGAAACGTTCGAATATCTTTACGTTCATCTTCTGCGGGGCGAAACCGATGGTCTTCCATTCGGCCTGTACGGCGATAATCTCTTTGGTGTGGCGCTCCCAGTCACCCGTACCCTTGTTCTCTTCAGCGGCAATGGCTTCGGCCTTTTCGCAGAGGGCCGTCTTGCGGGCGAGGTTTTCCTCTTCCTTGGAGCGCAGATTCTCAAAATGCTGCTGGTGGCGCTTGTTGATTACTGTTGATGCCGCCTTTAAGCGCGCCCATATTCCCTCGCGCAACTCTTTGGCCACGGGACCTATCTCGCGATATTCGGCATGCAGTTTCTGCAACTGGTGGAAAGCGCTTATCAGGTCTTCTTCGTCAGCCAGCTTCTCGGCGGCTTCACAGATGCGTGTCTTCAGTTCCAGATTCTTCTTGAAGTCGTATTCGCGGGCTTCGCTGTTGAGCTTGAGCAGGTCGTAATACTGCTCTACATACAGTTGGTAGTTACGCCACAGTTCGTTGGCCTTAGTAGCCGGAACGTTCTTTATCTCTTTCCATTCCTGTTGCAGCGCCTTGAATTCCTGATATGACTTGTTGGCATCCTCGGGTGAGGTTACCATGGCTTTTATCTTTTCTATTATGTCGAGCTTCTTTTTGAGGTTCTCCTCTTTCTCGGCCTCCTGCTCTCTGAATATTTTTGTCCGTTTTTCTTTGATGATGGTCATTTCGGCCTTGAACGCCTCTTCTTCTTCGTCGGGCTTCAGCTGATAGCTCTCCGGATCGCCGCCACCATCAATGTAAGCCTTGTATGTGGCGTCACGCTCTGCTATGTGCATCTTGTAGAATGCAGTCTTTAGCTGGTCTATCTCGTCTTTTTGGGGATTGTCATCGCTGTGCGCAATTTCTCTGATTCTTTCGAGCACCTCTTTTTTCGACGTGTACACCTTGCGTTCCGTCTCCTTTTCGGATGTCTCTGTTGTCTCCTCCGGGGTGTTCTCTACTTGAGAAATCTCGTTTTGCCCGTCTGTTTCAGCTGTTGGCACTACGGTTTCCTCCACTTTGTTCACTTCTTCTGTCTTGCCCATGTCGAGGGCGTTTTCTTGAGAGTCCATCATTTAAACTTTTTAGTTAATGATTCGGGTTTGTCAGTATCTCTTTATCCGTCGTTTCAGCTCTGTGCATGTGTTTCTTTTATGTTCGGGTACAGTGCTGTCCGCGAGGATTTTTCATATAAATTTAGGCGCAAACTTACTTAAAAATATTGTAAACGCCTAATTTTCAGTCGTTTTTTTTCAAATTTATTCTTAAATGAGCCTTTTGTGGCGGAAAATCCACCAGAATATGCCGGAAATGCCTACCGAAAGTATCATTGCTATGGCAAAACCGTAACGGCTGTTTTCCATGCCGTTGACAAGGTTCATGCCGAAAAGGCTTGCTATAAGCGTGGGGAACATCATGAGTATGGATACCGACGTAAGTGTACGCATCACGGTGTTCATGTTGTTGTTGATGATGCTCTGGTAGGTGTCCATTGTCGACTCGAGAATGTTCGAGTAAATGTTGGTTGTCTCCCGGGCCTGCGTTATCTCGATGTTCACGTCTTCGATAAGGTCGGCGTCAAGTTCGTCTATCTGCAGTTTGAACTTCAGTTTCGACAGCAGTGTCTCGTTGCCTCGGATGGAGGTGATGAAGTATGTCAGCGAGTCTTGCAGGCGGCTCAGTCCGATGAGCGACTCGTTGTTGACTTCGCGGTCGAGATTGCGCTTGGCTTTTTCGATGAGGCTGTTTATTTGTTTCAGACGTTTCAGGTACCACACGGCCGATGACAGGAACAGGCGGAAAATCATGTCCACATGGTCGGTGAAGCCCTCGCCGCGTTTCTGCTGGAAGCTCACGAAGTCTATCATCATGTTTGTCTCGTAGTAGCATACGGTGATGGTGACATCACGCTTGTGGATGATGCCGAGCGGAACGGTGGTATAAGGTGTGCGTGAGCGTATCTCCTTGACATAGGGTATACGCAGAATGATGAGCATCCATCCGTCATCGTATTCATAACGGGCGCGCTCGTCGGTATCGCTGATGTCCGAGAAGAAGTAGTCGGGTATCTTGAATCTCTTTTCCAGTTCGTCCTGATCCTCTTCTGTGGGGCATGTCACCTGTATCCAGCAATTCGGCTGCCACTCCTCGAGTGTGCTGAGCCCTCCGGTTGTATTCCAGTAAGTCTTCATAATAGCTAATCCTCCGTTTTTTGCGAATAAATAACTACGGGCACGGCGGATCAGCTGTCTTTTAGCTATCCACGGCACCTAAAATGTTGAATTCTCCGCGTGATAATCGTCCATAATTATATCTTGAAATTATATTTTGCGCTGCAAAGGTAAGAAAAAAAGTTGGAAACGGCTTGTCAAATTAACTAAAATTTGACATGCTGTAAAAAATCAATGGTTTGTTATACAAACAAGGGGTGTGTCAAAATGCTGGCACAACACAAAGTGGGGACATATTTTTCGCCATGCTCAACAATACGTCTTGTATTTGTCTGTATTTAACGAGTTGAAAATCAATTCCACATGAAGATTCGGAGGTCAAAACGACGGCAAACGGAAGCAAAAGTTAGCGTTATAAAATACTGATTTACAGGATATAATTTTTAACAAACCGAAATTTTGGCTATTGGCGAATCGTCCTTTTTGGAGTAATTTTGTACCGCCATTGTACCACGTGAGAGGGGTCGCACGGCACGACATCCTTTCAACAGCGTGCAACAATGTTCAACAGTGTGCAAATAAATTTCTTCGATTATGGACCGTCATATTAAACAGAATTTAACAGGTCAGTCCCATTCAGAATGGGATATACCAAGCAAGCCGTTCCTCACCATTGGAGAGGTGGCAAACCTTCTGCAAGTGAGCAACAGAACTGTGTACAACTTGATATACAAGGGTACACTCAGAGCTTGCAAGATAACGTATCACATTACGCTAATCACCAAAGAGGATTTCTTCTTGATGATTAAGGAAACAACCTACTGCAAGCGCAATACTTCGATATTCGCCAAGCAGATAAAAAAGAATAAAGAGAAGATGAAAGCAGACATACAGAATACAGACAAGGTTTCTTCTTTTCAACAAGAGGGAAAGAAGAAAACAAAGAGCACCCCAACAAAACGGCAGCTCATACCATCGAGTAACTACAAACAATCCGTGCGTGACACATTCACGGAAGATAAAAATGTCGGTGGAGACCTTTATACAATGGCTGAGATTTGCCAAAAGTTCAATTATACCTATGGGCGGTTTTACAACCTCCGTATGCGTTACTCTATCCCTTGTGTCAAAGCCAATTCAACCAAGTGCTTCCCCAAAGCGGAAGTGGACAAGGCTATGGCAGAAGAAAGTGAACGGCTGGGCACTAATCTGACCGAGCATTGGTATTCCTGTTTCGACATTATGCGTCTGTTCGGTTTGGGAAAGACCCAAGTCCGCAGGTTCGCCCTCACTCATGGGGTCAGAACCAAGCGCATACACGGCAACCGCCTGTACTATCTCAAAGCGGATTGGGATGCCGCCCGAAAGGTATCAGAGCGGAAAAGCGCAAGCACGAAAGCCAAACGTGAAGTATAGCATCCCCTTAACAAGAGCAATAATCAAAACATCAAAGATATGACAAACATTTGTACAAAGGTAACGGTCAGAAAACGACCTATCAAGAATGGGCAGGTGTCGCTTTATTTGGATTTCTACCCACCTATCAGACACCCTAAGACAGGCAAACCGACAAGACGTGAATATCTCGGCATCTACATCTATGCCAACCCGTCAGAGAAATTTGAGGTGGAGTTCAACAAGACTATGCTCCGCAATGCGGAACTTATCAAGTGCAAGAGAACCGAAGCCATCATCAATGAGGAGTTTGGCTTTCTTGACCACAACAGGGGCAAGGAGAGTTTCTTGGAATACTTCCGCTCAAAGATGGCGGACGATGATAATTTCAGAAATTGGAATACCGCCTACAAGCACTTTGAGAAGTATTGCGGTGGCAGTTGCACGTTCAATGACCTATCAGTGGACTTCTGTCAAGGCTACCTCACTTATATGCTCTCACTCACCACACAGAACAAGAGCAAGATGATGGCTTCCACCGCCAACAACAATCTGAACAAGTTGAAATGCGTGTTGCGCCAGGCATACGAGGAAAGATGTATCAAGGAAAATATCGCCCCACGGCTGAAACACGCCAAAGAAGCCAATACAAAGCGTGAGTTCCTGACACTTGACGAAGTGAAAATGCTTGCGAACACTCCTTGTGAGAAACCAGTTATAAGGTCGGCTGCTCTCTTTTCTTGCCTTACTGGGTTGCGCATAAGTGACATCATCCGTTTGCAGTGGGAGAACATCATCAAGGGTGCTGATGGTGGCTGGTGTATGCACATTGTAACCAAGAAAACGAGGACGGAAGCCGTGCTGCCATTGTCTGAAGAAGCCCTTGCCCTGTGTGGTGAACGCACAGAGGGACAAGTATTCAAGGGACTGACACAAACCATTCTCCCTTTATATCTCAAAGATTGGATTAAGTCGGCTGGGATTACGAAACACATTACTTTTCACGGGTTTAGACACACCTATGCCACCTTGCAACTGGCTGCCGGTACCGACTTGTACACCATATCAAAGATGCTTACTCATAGCAATGTCGGAACGACACAGGTTTATGCCGATGTGGTGAACGACTTGAAGCGCAAGGCTTCCGAACAGATAACACTCAAATAGTAACACAAAACATAGATATATGGACAACATCACATTTGAACAGTTACCGCAGGCGGTATCTCTTTTGATTGAACGTGTCGGACAGCTTACAAGCAAAGTGGAGGAAGCATTGGGCAAGAATGACAATCCACAGAGCAGAAAACACAAGTTGCTGACATTGGATGAGGTGGCTGTATTGCTCAACAAATCCGCATCCACCATTTATACAATGACTTCAGAGAAGCGCATACCATACCATAAACAAGGAAACAAACTCTATTTCTTTGAAGATGAAATCATCCATTGGATTGAGCAGGGCGGAACATCGGGAACAGGTTGCGAGGAGGATTTCAACAAACGGCTTGAATCCTTGCGGAGTGGCAAGAAGCGCAAGCCGAGTTCTCTGAAAACTGAAACGAACAATTAAATGCAGGAGGAAATATGAACAAGGACACTTTAATAGTCACCATCACAAATCAAGACCCCAAACTGGCACAGGCGGTCAGCAAAATGGTCGATTATATCCAAGACAGATGGGCAGCACCATATCCCAGCAAGGAACAGACGGAAGCGGTCAATGACTACCTCCGTTCTGTCCATGCGGACAAAGGCGGTGCATTGAATGAAACCGACATCGCCCACCGCAAGATAGCGTCACAGAAAATAACCATCAACGCCATCCGTTTGCTTGACCATGACCAGCTCGATCGTCTGCAAGACGTACTGAACCACATAGCAGAGGACAGGGAGTATTATATGCCCGAAAGGAGATACGGCATGGGCAGATAGCAGACCATTGTAACACCATCATATCATAGATTATGGACACCAAGAAACAGAATATACATTATTGCACCATCCTGTCTTCCGAACAATGGATTTTTCTTTTGGAAGGCAAATCATCCGTGAACCGATACAAGTGTCTGTACAGGCTGATGTTCGAAGCCGTGCGGACAAAGACCGTTTATAGTATCAAAGGAATAAAGATTGCTTTGGAGGTGGGACAGGTCGCAACCTCCGATGTGGAGTTAGCCGAATACTTGGGCTGTAACCGCAAGACCATCGGCAAACTCATAGACAGTTTTAACAGGCTCGGTATGCTGACCACCCGAACCAACAATCGAACTTCCGTTCATACCTTGCATTTCCTCACAGGCTGGTATGTCGATGGCGTTCTTTTGACCAATCCCCATTATGTCAGACCTTCGGCTACCGCCAAAGGACAGACTGGTGATATACGGACACCTGCCACCGACACATCTTTTTCTTTTGGTGGGCAATGTAATGACCAACGGCAAGAACAGGAAGCGGACAGCACAAAGTGCGATACATTCCCTCTTTCTTCTTCCCTTTGTTCGTCTGAAACTCCCGACCTGCCACCTCCGAACTTTTTTGATGAGGAAGAAACGGACAATCCCCATATCATTGACTATGGGGATAGACCGTTAGACAGCATCCCCACGGAGAGCCATAAAAAGGCGCAGGACGGCACGAATGACGGCGAGACTATCCCGACATAGGTGCGAGTGAAAGACGGGCGCAGAAAGCGGAATTTCAAGCGGTACTCCGTTGTCGTAGGGTGGCTGACTGGGCTTGCCCAGATATAGCCCACTATAACTACACGCTTCGCTTCCGTAG
>NZ_URNN01000152.1 GCF_900549175.1 uncultured Prevotella sp.
TGAACCCATATTGAAGTCAACGATATGGGGAGGTGAAAAGATAATTCCTTATAAGGAGATAGAAAGCAGTCAGAAACTTGTGGGCGAGAGCTGGGAACTCTCGGGCGTAAAAGGCAACGAGTCGGTGGTGGCCAATGGCGAATATGCCGGAATGACGCTGCCGCAACTCATCGAACGCGAAGGTGCCAGCCTGCTTGGAAAGGCCAATTTCGAGCGCTTCGGACTTGAGTTCCCGCTGCTCATCAAGTTCATCGACGCGCGTCAGGACCTGTCGATACAGGTGCATCCCGATGATGAACTGGCCGCACGGAGACACGGTACGAAGGGAAAGACCGAGATGTGGTATGTGATGGATGCCGGCGAAGGGGCCCACCTGCGCTCCGGATTTGCGCGCAAGGTCACTCCCGATGAGTATGTTGCGAGCGTCGGGGACAACACCATCTGCGACCTGCTGGCCGATTACCGGATAGCGCCGGGCGACGTATTCTTCCTGCCCGCCGGCCGGATACACTCGATTGGTGCGGGTTCTTTCATCGCCGAGATACAGCAGACATCCGACATAACCTACCGTATCTACGACTTCAACCGCCGCGATGCCAACGGCAACACGCGCGAACTGCACACCGAACAGGCCCGCGACGCCATATCTTATGACGTGCTTCCCGACTACCGCACGCACTATGATGAGTGCGACAACGAGGAGACGCGGCTTGTTTCCTGCCCATACTTCACCACGTCGCTCTATGTTCTGACAGAGCCGAAGACCATCGACCTTTCATCGCTCGACAGCTTTGTGGTGCTCATTGTCATGGAAGGCCGCGCCACCATCACCGATGACAAAGGCAACAGGACGGAGGTTCATCAGGGCGAAACGGTGCTGCTGCCTGCCGTTACAGGCAGTGTGAGCGTTGTTCCGGAGGGCCGCATGAAGATGCTTTCAAGCTGCATATGCTGATTTTTTTGCATGCAGACTGCGGCATGAAGAGGCATTTTAGTGCCGTTTTCTTGCCTGTGTAGTGAAAAAGTGTTACCTTTGCAGCCGTAATATATTTATTATAAACATTTTAAGAAGATATGAAAGCATTCGTTTTTCCCGGTCAGGGAGCACAGTTTGTGGGTATGGGCAAAGACCTGTACGACAACAACGGGTTGGCAAAAGAGCTTTTTGAGAAAGCAAATGATATTCTCGGTTACAGAATTACCGACATAATGTTCAACGGAACTGACGATGAACTGAAGCAGACCAAGGTTACACAGCCTGCCGTTTTCCTGCATAGCGTTATCTCGGCACTCTGCATGGACGGTGACGCAAAGCCCGAAATGGTGGCCGGTCACTCTCTCGGAGAGTTCTCGGCTCTTGTCGTTGCCGGTGCATTGAGTTTCGAAGACGGTCTTAAGCTGGTTTATGCACGTGCCATGGCGATGCAGAAAGCCTGCGACGTGGCTCCATCGACGATGGCCGCCATCGTTGGTTTGGCAGACGAGAAGGTAGAGGAAGTGTGTGAGCAAGTCAACCGCGCAGGTCACGTTGTGGTGCCTGCCAACTATAATTGCCCCGGACAGCTTGTGATATCCGGCAACATCGAGGCCATCAACGAGGCATGTGAGCAGCTGAAGGCAGCCGGTGCCAAGCGTGCCCTGCCGCTGAAGGTGGGTGGCGCTTTCCACTCTCCGCTCATGCAGCCCGCCAAGGACGAGCTTCAGGCAGCCATCGAGAAGACAGAGTTTGCGGCTCCCAAGTGCCCGATATACCAGAATGTTGACGGCAAGCCCCACACCGACCCGGCCGACATCAAGGCCAATCTTATAGCACAGCTCACGAGCAGTGTGCGCTGGACGGCAAGCGTTCAGAATATGATTGCCGACGGTGCCGACGACTTCACGGAGTGCGGTCCCGGCAAGGTGTTGCAGGGAACTATCGGTCGTATTGACAGAAATGTGACTGCCCACGGCATCTAATAATGCATCTGTGCACACGCAGTAGGATGCACGAAAGAAAATTATAGGGATAGATTCGCCCGTCAGCCTGCTCCGGCATGCCGTTTGTGAAAGCATGTGGTGCGGTGGCATGATGGAGGAGTTTATCCCTATAATGCTTTAAAACTATTATAAGCCAATGAATAAATTTTGTATATTATGGGAAAAGTAATCATTTATCAGATATTTACCCGTCTCTTCGGCAACCGCAATGACACGTGCCTGAAGAACGGAACCCTGCAGGAGAACGGCTCAGGCAAGATGAATGACTTCGATGCTGCCACGCTGAAGCGCATCAAGTCGCTGGGCATCACGCACGTGTGGTATACGGGTGTCATCCGTCATGCCACCACTACCGACTATTCCGCCCACGGAATACCGCGGCAGCATCCGGCCGTGGTGAAGGGAAAGGCCGGTTCGCCGTATGCCATTGCCGACTATTATGACATCGACCCCGACATTGCCGTAGATGTGGACAGGCGTATGGCGGAGTTCGAAGCTCTTGTCAGGCGTACACACAAGGCCGGCATGAAAGTTGTCATTGACTTTGTTCCAAACCATGTTGCGCGCCAGTACCGGTCGGTGTGCAGGCCTGACGGCGTGCGTGACCTTGGCGAGGACGATGACCGTGGCATGCACTTCTCCACCCGAAACAACTTCTACTACTGTTGGGGACAGCCCTTTGAGGCCGACATCGACCTGTATGGCGGTGAGAAGGAGCCGTACGGTGAGGTGCCTGCGCGTGCCACGGGAAACGACTGTTTCGGCAACCGGCCCGGCCGTAACGACTGGTATGAGACGGTGAAGCTGAACTATGGAGTCGACTATTGCGATGCCGGCGGACGCTCGGAGCACTTCCATCCGATACCCGACACATGGAACAAGATGACCGACATACTGCTTTTCTGGGCGGCGAAGGGCGTTGACGCCTTCCGCTGCGATATGGCCGAGATGGTGCCGGCGGCCTTTTGGGCGTGGGCAACCGACAAGGTTAAGTACCGTTATCCCGACATCAAGTTCATCGGCGAGGTGTATAATCCGGCGCAGTACCGCAATTATATAGGTGCCGGTTTCGACTGGCTCTACGACAAGGTTGGCATGTATGACTGTGTGCGCGACGTCATCTGCGGCCGCCGCCGTGCCTCAGATATAACGCAGCAGTGGCAGGCAACGGATGACATAGGGGCAAACATGCTGTATTTCCTCGAGAATCATGACGAGCAGCGCGTGGGCAGTGACTTCTTTGCCGGCGACGGACGCAAGGGTATACCCGGTCTTGTTGTCAGTGCGTTGATGCGGAATAACCCCGTGATGATATATGCCGGACAGGAGTTTGGTGAGTGTGGCATGGACGAGGAGGGCTTCAGCGGACATGACGGCCGCACGACGATATTCGACTACTGGTGTGTTCCGACCATCAGTCACGGCTATTTCGACCGCCGCAAGATGACCCGTGGCGAGAAGGAACTGGAGAAAATGCACTCCAAGGTGCTCAACATCGCCCTTACGGAGAGTGCCGTTACCGACGGCATGTTCTACGACCTGATGTATGTGAACGGGGAGATAGGCGACCGTGTGTACGCTTTCCTGCGCAAGAGTGGCAGCGAACTGCTTCTTGTGGCGGCCAACTTCTCGGGCGAAAACGCCGATTGCGGCATAGTGATACCGCGCCATGCCTGCGACTGGCTCGGCATAGGCGAGGGCGTACGCGAGGCTGTCGAACTGCTTTCCGGCAGCAAGGGCGTATTGGATATCGTGGCCGATGCGCCTGTACGGGTATCTGTTCCGGCGTATGGCGGTGTGGTGTGGAAAGTCACTTTATAGCACGCTGTACCTCATTTGCCGGGTGGGCGAAACACTTTTTGTATCAGAAAATCATAAACAACAGCTATAATGGAACAGGAACCGGTATTGAACGAACACAATAAGGAAGAGTTTCCGCCGAGTCATACGGCGGAACATCTTCTTAATCAGACTATGATAAGGATGTTCGGATGCGGGCGTTCGTGCAATGCCCACATAGAAAGGAAGAAGAGCAAGATAAGCTACACGCTCGACCATAAGCCCGACCGCAGGGAGGAAAAGGCCATTGCCGACAGGATGAACGAGCTGATAGCGGAGGACATGCCTGTGACATTCGAGTTTGTAAAGCGCTCGGAACTGACAGATGAGAGTACGGGAAGGGGAGGGCGTTTCGAGGGTGTCTCGCTCGACAAGCTGCCGGAAGATGCTTCGGAGACAATACGTCTGGTGCGCATCGGCGACTATGATGTCTGCCCGTGTATAGGCAGGCATGTGCGTTCTACGGCGCAGATAGGGCGTTTTGAGATGCTCGGCACAAACTGGGACGAGCAGACCCGTTCGTTCCGCATACGTTTCAAGGTGATTCAGTGATGTGGCCGTGTTGCCGGAGATTTATCGGCACATAACGTCACGCATGAAGTCCGAGAGGTAAGGCCCGCGGTCTTCGCTTCTCGATACGGACATCTGTATGCTGAAACTCGGACTTACATTGTAACGTACGGCGGCGCCTATGCGGTCGCCCATGTCGCCCATGTCGTACAGCGGCATGGGTATTCGGTTGTTTGTCATCGACTTCTGGCCGTACAGGTAGGCCTCCCAATGGTCGTTGAACCTGTATCCCAACATGGCGTTTAAGCCCGCGTCACGGTATATGTGGCTTGTCCAGTTGATGTTGTTGAAGTAGCCTCCAATGGCAAGCGACAGTCTCTCGGTGAGCGGTACGGCGTACATGGCTGCTATGTTTTGGCTGAATCCGGCACCTTTGGGCGCATGTTTGCCGAATGTGGCAAACACCGACAGACCGAGATTTACGTTCAGTCCCTTGTGCAGGTCCCAGTCGTATAGGCCGAGAAAGTCAGTGGGGTAGGAGCACAGCCGCATCCCGCCGTAGCGGTTGAGCGGCGGGAGCGACAGCGAGTCTTTGCCATTTGTTGTGTATACGTCATTATTTGTTGTATATACATCGTTATTCTGTATGTAAACGCCGTCTGTCGTTCCGGCGTTTGTGCTTGTCGGAACTTCCCCGTTTGTCTGTGCGCCAACAGAAACGCACAGCAGCAGACTGCATATTATGGCTGATTGTCTTCTCATCTTTGCAGGAGCAAAGTTAGTGTTTTTATTTCAACCGGCATAATTCTGCGGTGGCGATTTAGACTTATTTGTTATTTTTTTAATACTTTGATTCCTTTATTATAAGAAAAGAGCCGTATCATCACCCCGTTGGTTATGATACGGCTCTTGCTCTGTATAGACGGTTATGCCGTGTTGCGGCTAACCATTCTTCGGAAACCTTCTGTCTGCAGAAAATTCCGTTTCCGTCATTTGGTTTCAATCTCCTCTTTCATGTCGATGAACTGTCCGTCCTTGTCGTAAATCTCATATTGCAGGAAAGCCATTTTCTGCGATGGAACGACATTGACACCCCAGCCGTACTTTATCTGCCACCTGCGTTTCATGGAAACAAGGCCCTGATTGATATAGGCGGCAACGTACGGATGGACATGCAGATAGAACTTCTTGATGCCTATCTTGTTTACCAGGCGGTCAATTTTACTCTCAAGTTGGTCTGTAAACAGTATGCTCGACTTAATCTTTCCACGTCCGAAACATGTTGGACAGGTCTCTTCCACGTTCACATCCATGGCCGGACGAACCCGCTGGCGCGTAATCTGCATCAGTCCGAATTTGCTTAGCGGCAGGATGTTATGTCTTGCACGGTCTTTCTGCATGTTCTTGCACATGCGCTCGTAAAGCAGCTGACGGTCTTCGGCCAGATTCATGTCGATGAAGTCCACAACGATTATTCCTCCCATATCGCGCAGACGGAGCTGGCGTGCCAATTCGTCGGCAGCTCCGAGATTCACCTCCAGTGCGTTGGCCTCCTGGCCGTTTTCAGAGCGGGTGCGGTTTCCGCTGTTCACATCCACCACGTGAAGAGCTTCGGTGTGTTCTATTATGAGATAAGCACCGCGCTTGTAGTTCACCGTTTTACCGAAGCCCGACTTAATCTGTTTCGTGACGTTGAAATTGTCGAAGATGGGAACCTGTCCCGTATACCGCTTCACTATGTCCGCCTTTTCCGGGGCGATGAGTTTCACATAGTCCTTCACTTGTCCGAAAATCTCTTCGTCGTTCACGTAGATACCGTCGTAGGTGGGGTTGAACAGGTCGCGCAGCAGTGCAACGGCCCTGCCCGTTTCTTCGAATATCACTTGTGGCCGCTCGGTGGTTTTCTGTACTTTTGTGATAGCGTCCTCCCAACGCTTCAACAGCACCTTCAGCTCGGTGTCCAGTTCGGCCACGCGCTTTCCTTCTGCGGATGTGCGCACAATCACTCCGAAGTTCTTTGGCTTGATGCTCTGTATGAGCTGCTTCAGTCTTGCCCTTTCCTCGCTCTTTTTTACTTTTGAAGAGACGGAAACCTTATCGTTGAACGGTATCAGCACCAGATACCGGCCTGCGAAACTTAGCTCACACGTCAGTCGCGGCCCCTTGGTGGATATCGGTTCCTTTACAATCTGCACCATCACTTCCTGTCCCACCTTTAGCGTTGTCTGTACGCTTCCGTCCTTTTTCAGGTCGGGCAGGCGCGATGCCTTCGATATCGGATAAAGTTTCTTTTTGTCGCTTTGTACCTGTTTGAGATACTTCTCGTAAGAGTTGAATTGAGAACCTAAATCCAGATAATGCAAGAAGGCGTCTTTCTCGAATCCTACATCAACGAAACATGCGTTCAGTCCGGGCATGAGCTTCCTCACCTTTGCTATGTAGATGTTGCCCACGGAGAATGATGCAGAGCGCGGTTCGCTCTGATATTCCACAAGGCTTTTGTCTTCAAGCAGGGCTATGGATATCTCTTTCGGCCGGCCGTCGATAATAACTTCGCTTGTCATTCTTTACAATTCTGTTGTTTTCTCGTTTGATTAGTGTTCTGTTAAACAGAAAGGGTGTGCCCAAGTCCGCATGGACTTATCTGACACACTCCTCTCATTTTTCCGAATTAACAGACGTTTTATAGAACTGTGTAATTGCTTACTTGCTCTTGTGTCTGTTCTTTCTTAATCTCTTTTTACGCTTGTGAGTAGCCATCTTGTGGCCCTTCTTTTTCTTTCCGTTTGGCATACTTGAAGATTTTAATTAGATGTTATATAATTTATGTTGATTATTTCATTTTGGCAATGAAGCTTTTTGCCGGCTTGAATCCGGGATAATCATGTGCGTCAATGACGATTGTGGTGTTCTTTGATATGTTACGTGCGGTTTTCTGTGCACGATGTTTTACGATGAAACTCCCGAACCCGCGCAGGAATACGTCTTCCTTGTTTGTGGCGAGACTGTTTCTTATCTCCTCCATGAAAGCTTCGACTGTGGCTGCAACATCTCTTTTAGCCAGA